>NZ_QSKB01000027.1:0-41537 GCF_003469085.1 Collinsella sp. AM29-10AC | reverse complement strand
CGGAGGCGGGGCATGCCCCGCCTCTTACACCACATCTCTGCGCGCTACCCTCAGCGAAAGTTTGGCCCGTTTCGATGCACAAAAATGGGATGAATCTTCCCTGGCAACCGCCCAGAAAGATCCACCCCAAAGCAAGCGCTCACTAGAACGTTCCGCCGCCGCCTCCGCCGGCGCCGCCACCACCGCCGCCAGAGAAGCCGCCGCCGCTGCCGCCGCTCGAGCTGTCGGAGCTCGAAGCCAGCTCGCGGATGGTCTCGTGGTACACATCGTTGAACGAATCGAGTGGGGACTCGTTGCCGTAGTGATGGTAATACCACCAGTAGCAGGGGTAGTTGTCGTAGAAATCGTCGCTGTTGCGCAGGTCCGCAGGCACGGCTTCGGCCAGCTGTCGCAGCACTTCTTTCGAAACGCCCAGGGCAACGCCCATCACCAGCAGCTTGTTCCACAAGATCAGGTCGCTGGGGACGGCCTCCTTCAGACGCGTAAAGTCCTCGAGCCAATGCTTGAGCGCCTTGCAGCGAGCCGCCACCTCGGCGCCCTCCGGCGTGTAACGGCGGAAAGTGCAGCTCAGGGCAAAGCCCACGATCGTGACGGGGATCGAGATCATAGCGGCACCGACATTGGCATCCGCAAAGTCGGTATAGATCAGAGAGCCCAGAATGCCAAAGACGATGATGATACCGAGAACCAGGCCGGCCACCATCGCGATGGTGCCATCCGATGCGATAAGCTCGCGCGCCTCCAGCTTGCCCTTAACCGTGCTCTGATAGTCCTCGAGCTTGTCGCCAACAGATGTGGTGCGCTCGCTAGCGTACTCCTCCAGCTCGCTAAACGTGCGCGAACGGACTCCGTCCTTATCGGGCTTAACGCCGGCGAAGAAGACCTTGAGCACATCGCGATCGATGCCGTCCTTCTTGGCAGCCTTCCAGGCCTCGTCGGTCACTGTGATGCGATACGTCTGCTCCTCTTTTTCGCGACGGAGCAGACCCTTCTTCTTGGTCTCGGTCGCTTCTTCCAGCTTGATCACGCGGTCGTCGGTGAGCTTCATAAGCGTGGCGATATATGCCTGATCGGGCACGTCGTTCCAGCTCATGAGAGCTGCAAGCACCGCGGGATGGTCGGCCGAGGGCACATCGCGGAAGTACTCGTCCTGGAAGAGCGGCTTGGGCTTGGGCCTGCGCAGCTTAAGCATCACGATCACACCGGTATAGGCAACCGCCACGACAACACACACCACGGCAATCGCGCTGGCAACCGCACGCGCGTGCTCACGGCGGGCGTTAGCTTCGTCGGCCCATTCCTTCTCTTCGCTCAGGATCGTTGACATGCGCTCTTCGCCCGAGGCGGCAAGCTGCGGCACCCAGTCGCTGGGGAAGGCGATGCGTGCCTCGGCGAATTCGCCCTGATGCACGCAGGGAATGGTATAGGTGACCATGGGCTCGTCCTCATCGAGCGACACGTCGCCCGTCAGCGGACCGTGGCCCCATGCGCGGAAGTTATCGCCCTTGACGGCAGCCGTCCCGGCAGCGGCATTTGCGAAATACACTTCCATCTCGACGTCATCGGAATCCGCCGACCAGCCGTCACCCACAAATTTCCAGTAAAGCTCGGCGGTATCGGCCCAGTTCATAACCGCACCGGTCATGGAATAACTCACGTAGTAGATTGCGCTGTCGCCGCTCTCGTGGGGGCTGAACACCTTAATCTTTACGCCGTCGTCGGACTGTTCCACCGTGTAAACGCCGTCGTCGCCTTTGTTTGCGCTGTCGACCTTGTTAAACGCAGTGTCGTCTTCCTCGACGCTTAGCACATTGACGACCACCGAGCCGCCTTGCTGGTTAGAGCCTGTATTGATATCCCAATACACGCCGTTGATGTCGTCGTCGAAATCGAACTGGCGTCCCTCGACAACGGTCAGCGAGCCATCGGCCTCAACCGTGGCGCCGATGTAGGTTTGGCTCATGGAGTAGCCGTCGGCGTGCGCGGCGGCAGGCAGCAGCAACAACGCAAGCGCGACGAGTGCGCAGACGGAAGCGAATCGCGCAAACAGGCGGCGCTGCCGACAGGGCTGGGCAACGGGGGCGTTCATAGGCACATCCTTTGTCTGTGGTACCAGTAGCGTCATTGTCCCACGTTTGCGGGCTCATGTGACGAACATCTAGGCCAGCGGAGTATCAAACGGGACGAAAGTCACGTCCACGGCCGGCACTTGGGGACGTTCCTTATCTGCCGGCAGTCTGGGACACTCCTTGCCATGGCCCGCGCCAGCAGCAGACACCACTTCACAGCTCCGTCACAGGTGTAGCGGCTTTGTGTTGCCGCTAAAACGCTGATTGAGCCTGCGGGCGAAGGGCATAAAGCAGTTGAGCGAAAACGGTTTGCCCCTTTCCCGTTCGCTCGAGGATCATGTCCCCCTTTTCCGCGGAAACCCCGGCAGTTGCGAAGAGCTGCCGGGGTTTCTGTCGTCTTAGGTGCCGAGTTGATGGACAGGTATCAAAGCACCGAGTCTGCGACCCGCCATACGCAATGAGGGGCCTCGACAACTTGCGGACCACAGTGACGCCTCCCCATCGCGCCCCGCGCTATACTCGTCCGCATGGATATCAAAGCACGCAACATAGCAACGCCCGCCGTGGCCACGTCGACGGCGACTCCCTCTCCCACCCCCGTCGTGGGCCGCTTTGCCCCGTCGCCCTCGGGCCGCATGCACCTGGGCAACGTGTTCAGCTGCCTGTGCGCGTGGCTTTCGGCCCGCAGCCAGGGCGGCAGTATCGTGTTGCGCACCGAGGACCTGGACGATCGCTGCAAGCGTCCCGAACTTGCGGCCCAGCTGATCGACGACCTGGCCTGGCTGGGTCTCGAGTGGGACGAAGGCCCCTACTACCAGCACGATCGCCTGGATCTGTACGAAGCCGCCTTGCGCCAATTGCAAGACGCCGGCCTCACCTACCCTTGCTTTTGCACGCGCGCCGAGCTCCACGCCGCGAGCGCACCGCACGCCAGCGACGGCACGCCCATCTATCGCGGCGCCTGCCGTGCTCTTTCGGCCGAAGAGGTTGCCCGCCGCAGCACCCTGCGCGCCCCGGCCACGCGCCTGCGCGTACCCACGGTCGATGACCTCGCCGACGATGTGGTCGAGTTCGTAGACCGCACGTACGGCGCCCAATGCGAGGCGCTCGCCACCGAGTGCGGCGACTTTTTGGTGCGCCGCAGCGACGGCGTATTTGCCTATCAGCTGGCCGTAGTGGTCGACGACGCCGCCATGGGCGTCACCGAGGTCGTGCGCGGATGCGACCTGCTGGGCTCCACGCCCCGCCAGATCTACCTGCAGCATCTGCTGGGACTTGCCACGCCGCACTACGCGCACATTCCGCTGCTCATGTCGGCGGACGGCCGCCGCCTTTCCAAGCGCGACCGCGATCTGGACCTGGGCGAGTTGCGCACCCGCTTTGCCACGCCCGAAGCACTGCTGGGCTGGCTCGCCGGGCAAACGGGCATCGCGCCAGACACCACGCCGTGCTCCGCCGAGCAGCTGGTCGAACACTTTAGCTGGAACGTCATTCGCGCACACCGCGAGAACATCACCATCATGGCCGAGTAACCAAACGCCCCGCCCCTACGCAACGTCCCAGGGCTGGAGTTCATCGCCCAGGCGAACGATGCAGTCGTAGAGCACGGTGTGGCGCTCGGCCGGGTTGGCATCCCGATGAAAATGCCCGTAGTACCAGCGCTTGTAATCCAGGCGGCCTTCTAGCTCGTCGAAAAATGCCGTAAGCCGATCGACATCGGGGTAATTCCAGCCAGGTGCCGGATAGAGCGTGGGCGAGAGCATGCGCGTGGAACAGGTGTGGGTGATTACGTAGTCGACCTTCCAGCCCACGCTATCGAGCTTTGTCCGCGCTTCCTCAAAGTTGCGCTCACCCGGCAGCTCCTGCGGCCACCAGCTGGAATACGGCACGCGGTATTCCTTGTCCACGCTCGTGGCGCCGCCCATGGTAAAGATCGTTGAGCCGTCGAGCTCAAAGACCTCGCCGCGCGTCAGGCGCCGTATGGGCGAGGTGTCCGATAGGCGCTGTGTCAGCCCACCGTGCCACAACTCCATGGGACGCTCCGCCCAGTGATCGAAGCGCTCGTGGTTGCCGTCGACGAACAGCACGGTATAGGGACGCGACTCGAGCCACGCGATATCGGCGCATTCCTCGGCAGAGAAATCCCACGGAAAGCCAAAGTCGCCCGCGATGATGAGATAGTCGTCGCTCGAAAGCGAGTCGCCGCGTTCCCAATCGCGCAGCTTTTGCATGTCGATGCCACCGTGGACATCGCCCGTCACATAAACCGTCATCGGATTGCCACTTCCCTCTTATAGGCTTCGAGATCGCGCTCAACCTGCTCATCGCCCGTGGCGTTGACCCACCACGGCCATTTAGCGCAACACACCGGCTCATCGACCTGCGCAAACCAAGACTTGAGCTCCTCCAGGCTCACCGGGGCGTAGCCGTTGGCGTCCACGCCCACGTCATAGCGCCGCAGCCCCTGCCGAAGGTTGAACGTGTTGTACGCGCCGCCGCAGCTGTGGATATGCCCGTGAAGATGCCAGCCGCCGTGCGACATACCCTGCCAGTCGGCCATAGGATAGTGACTCAGTACGATTTTTTGACGGTCGATCTTAAGCACGCAAATGGGCGGCTCGACGATCAAAGCATCCGCCACCGCAGGCTGCGTCCAGTCTTTGTCGTGGTTGCCGGGCAGCAGATGGACGCGCTTGCATGCGATGCTTTTGCGCAGTTCGTAGGTTTCTTGGACCGTCATCTTAAAGCTAAAGTCACCCAAAATGTAAAGCTCGTCGTCCACAGCGACTTTGCCATTAATGCTAGCGACCATGTCGTCGTTCATCTGCGCAACAGTCGACCAAGGCCTATCGGCGAGCCGTAGCACGTTCTCGTGTCCAAAGTGCGTATCGCTGGTAAACCAGATCATGGGGACCTCCTAAGGCTGCGGGGCGTCCATCCCTTAGGGCTTACCCTTCGTTCTTCCATCCAAACGGGTCAAACACCCAAAAAACTAGATCGAGTACGCCACCGGTCATCATGGCACCGGCAAGGGCGATGCAAACGTGCAGAGAGCTGGCACTTCGAAGCACGTCGAACGGCCTCAGAACAGCCAATAGCGCGACCGCTGCGCCGGCAAGGCACAGCGCGAGGCACAGCCCCGCGTCCTTAACACATTTCTTTGCGAGATGCTTGGTGTTGTCACTCATCGATTTCGAGCTCCTTAGAGAATCGTTGCTCAGGTTCATGCCGCCGCGGAGGAGTTGGCAGCAGGTTAAGTGTCACATGTCGTGCGGACACCGCTTGCAAGCCCTCGTATCAAAAGTCGCCCAAAACACGAACGATCGATCTGCTATCCTGGCGCAAACGTAGTCTTTCGAAAGGCCTGGTGAAATGGTTGCTCAGCAGCAGATTGATATTGAATTCGATTCGCTTACACGCGAGAACGATTCACCCAAGCTCATCGCCAACTCGAAGGCGACCGGCGGAACACTACTATCCGTTATCGAAGAGCAGCTCTCGACCTGCAGCTCCTTTGACTTTTGCGTTGCGTTCGTCGCGGACGGCGGTTTGCAGATCCTGGTCGAAGCATTCCAAGAGCTCAAGCAACGCAACATTAAGGGCAGGTTGCTCACATCCACCTATCTCAACTTCAACTCACCCGATGCGTTTCGCAAGCTCTTGGAGTACGACAATATCGAAGTCCGCGTGTTCCAAGGAAATTTGCACGCTAAGGGATACATTTTTGATAAAGGCGAAACCAGCACGGTTATCGTCGGCAGCTCGAACATGACGCAGACCGCCCTCACCTGTAATAAAGAATGGAATGTGCTCTACCAGACCGTTGAAAACAGCCGCCTGCTCGGAGAACTTAGAGGCGAGTTCAATTCGCTGTGGAACGACACCTCAACCGTTGCACTTTCCCAAGACTGGATTGATAACTACGCCACGTATCGAATGACCCATCCGCCAAAAACTAAATCGAAACCGACATTCAAATCTAGTGAGACGCCGACGCAAAATGACCTCGCTGAAATCAAGCCCAATAAAATGCAGCAGCGTGCCCTCGAAGCGCTTGGAGCGATCCACCGCAAGGGCGAAACTCGTGCTTTGCTGGTCTCTGCCACGGGTACAGGTAAAACCTTCCTTTCAGCTTTCGACGTACTCGCAACTAAACCCCGGCGCGTCCTCTTTCTTGCGCACCGCCGGCGCATTATTGACGCCTCCCGCGCAAGCTACGAACGGCTCTTAGGTAGTGCCTATACGTTCGACACCTATCAAACTGGCAAGAATACAAGCAAAGCCACCTGCGTGTTTGCCATGTGTTCTTCGGTCGCCAAACATTTGAGCGATTTCTGTCCCGATGAGTTCGACTACATCGTCATCGACGAGGCCCACCGCACGGGATCCCAGGGCTACCAATCCATCATGTCGCACTTTACGCCTCGGTTTTATCTGGGCATGACCGCTACACCCAATCGCACCGACGGCTATGACGTCTTTGCCCTTTTCAATCACGTCATCGCGTTCCAGATCACGCTGCAGGACGCTTTGGCCGAGGAGATGCTTGCCCCCTTCCATTATTTTGGCATTCACGATCTGGAGATTGACGACGAAACGGTCGAAGATACCGCCTTGTTCGGACGCTTAACATCCGACGAGCGCGTGCGTCACATCGCCGAGAAGATTGAGGAATATAGCGTCACCAAAAGCAACCGCAGGGGCTTAATCTTCTGCAATCGAAACGCCGAGGCCGAAGAACTGTCACGCAAGTTCAACGCTCTCGGATATCGAACAACTGCGATTAGCGGTCAAGATTCCGATGAGGTCCGCGATGTCGCAATCAGCCGACTTGAAGCCGGCGAGCTCGAGTACATTTTCTCGGTTGATATCATGAACGAAGGCGTCGACATCCCCTCGCTCAATCAGATCATCATGCTTCGACGCACCGACTCCGCAATCATCTTTATTCAGCAGCTCGGCCGTGGCCTGCGCTTGGACAGCGGCAAGGAATACGCACTGATACTCGACTTTATTGGCAATTACCAGAGCAACTTCTTGGTACCCATCGCGCTTTCGGGCGACAAGACGTACAACAAAGATCGCCTGCGTCGTCTCGTCCAAGAGGGCGATTCGGTGATACCCGGATGCTCGACCGTGAGCTTCGATCGTATTTCCGAGGCACGCATTTACAAGGCCATCGATGGCGGCAACTTTACCTCCGCCCGCTTTTTGAAGAACGAATATCTCGACTTGCGGCAGAAGCTCGGAAAGATCCCCTCGCTGCTCGAATTTGATCGCAACGGCTCTATCGACCCGCTACTCATCTTCAAAAGCAGCAAGTCCTACCACGATTTTCTTTCCAAATGTGAGCCGGACTACACGGTCCAGTTTTCCTCGGACCAGATCAAAATCCTCAGATTTATTTCTCAAAAACTTGCCGCGGGCAAGCGATTTGAAGATCTCTATTTGCTTCAAACGCTCGTCGAAGCCGGACACGAGGGCTACCGGCATATGCGCGAGGCTGCGCTTAGGAACTACCGCGCACAACTTAAGGACAGCGCCGTTAGGTCGGCAATCGCAGTCCTTAAGGGCGACTTTGCCACTCCTAAGGATTTCGTTTCCCTGCTTATTGACGATGGAACCGGACCTCGTCTGACCGAAGCGTTTGCGACCGCCCTGCGCAACGCAGAGTTCAAGCGTCAGATTCTTGAAGTGCTGGATTTTGGTATTGCGCGCAACCGACTCGACTATGCCGAGACGTACGAAAACACAAATTTCGTTCTCAACGCCAAGTACACATACGAGGAGGTTTGCCGCCTGATGAACTGGGAAAAGAACATCAACGGCCAAAATCTTGGCGGCTATTTCTACGACGAGAAGACCAATACATTCCCCGTGTTTATTAACTATGACAAGGCGCCCGACATTAGTGAGTCAATTCAGTATGAAGACCGCTTTGTTTCGCCGAGTAAGCTAGTTGCAATCTCTAAGAACAACCGTACGCTCAACTCCCCCGAGATTCAGCGCCTGAAGACATGGCCGGAAAACGGCCTGAAGACGTATTTGTTTATGCGAAAGAACAAGGACGATAAGGGTGGCAAGGAGTTCTATTTCTTAGGCGAAATGCATCCGACCGGTGAGTTCGAAGCTATTAAAACTAAGAGCGGCGACAACGCCGTTGAAATCGAATATGAGCTCAACGCACCCGTGAGGCAAGACATTTACGAGTTTATGCTCAGCGATTTGAGCGAGGCAGAGTGACAAAAAGGGGCGAGGCACCATGTGGCGCCCGCCCCTTTCTTACTTAAGCCCGAGTTTCTTCTCGAGCTCCCTAACGACTTTAACGTCCGCTGGAAGCCAATCGACATCCCACAGGTTATTGGTATCGAGCCACTTCATGTCCTCGTGAGCGTGCTCTTTGAACTCCCCCGAAAGGATGTTAGCCAGGTAGCACTGCATCGACAGGTGGAACGTCTCGTAATCGTGCTCGACCGTGCAAAGATAGTCGAGGTTACCGATCGTGACCTCGAGCTCTTCTTGAATCTCGCGCACGATTGCCTGCTCGCCGGTCTCGCCCGGCTCGAGCTTGCCGCCCGGAAATTCCCAGCCGTCTTTAAACTCGCCATAGCCGCGCTGGCAGCTCAGGATTTTTCCGTCCCTCTGAATAATCGCTGCTGCAACATTGATTGATTTCATAACTATTTATCACCTCTCCAGTTGAGCTCAACCAGTATAGGTGATCAACAAAGATCCGCGTGACGGAACGCTGTTAGAGACTGCATGTTTATTCGCATTACCCGTTCAGTACCATCAGCAAAGGCCTCATTAGTTCGCGTCGTTTGGCGGTTTTAGAGTTCTCTTCTACAAGATCTTTCAGCCGCTGCATATCGAGCCCTCGCCCAAGCGCGTCGTTATAGGCATCGATAATTAATGAGGGGTCCTCGCAATCGAGGCAAAGATCGACAAGCGTGCGCTCGGGTTTAGTTACCGGCAGGCCGTCGAGCCAAACGATGTCCCGCTCAGCAATCTCGCGCTTTACAAAAGAAAGGGATTCGTTTCTTGTATTGATACGCATGGGCGCGGTCATCCTGTAGGGGGACAGATAGAAATCGCCCATTTGCTGTAGGTTCGCCGCTGTCGTACCGCTCACGGCGATGCCATCCCACTGACGTTTTCTCTCCCACGCGCAAAGGGAGGGATTGGTGAGCTTCCAAAAGGCGTTGAGTTCGTCGGTGTCTCGGCGCTGCGTTCCAGACATCCGGTAGGCGCCGTGGCATATCCGTTCAAGACGCCCTGCGCGGCATGAGTGCGCCAGCGCATCTCGAGAGATGTCCATGCGAGCCGCCTGGGCTGTGGTGAACACGCCCTCGCTCTCGGAAAGCTCGCTTATCGCCGCTATGTTGCTAAAGTACTTCATGCTGCAATTGTAGGATATTTTCATACTTTTGCAACGTAGTTTTGATCCATGCGATCCATACACCTTTCTTATCCCATTTCTGCCGCCGGCTTGATACCGGCTCACCATCCCCCGCTATCGAGGTCTAATACTTTTCCCACCGCCACCCAAAAACTCATCCAACATTAATCTTGGCTCAAGAATCGCTTAATCTATAACCTGCACTATAGAGTTCGACCAAGGGCGGGGCGGCACCGCGCAACGCAGACCGCCGAACGCAACGCTCGCGCCCGGGCAGATCGCCCGGCGTCGCGCCCATCGAACGAAAGGACAGGTCATGGACGACCTCGAAAAAGTTGAAACCATCCGCACCAAGTGCAACGTGAGCTACACCGACGCCAAGGCCGCGCTCGACGCCGCCGACGGCAACGTCCTGGACGCCATCATTTGGCTCGAGTCGCAGGGCAAGACGCAGACCACGTCGGCGCACGCCGCCACCGAGTCCGCACCAGCCGACGAGCCCTCGGCTGAGATGGTCGCCGCGCAGGTCGCCTACGAAAAGTCGAGCGAAAAGACCGACTTCTCCAAGAAGATGGACAGCGTGTGGGAGTACCTCAAAAAGCTCTTCCGTCTGAGCCTGGACACCAAGTTTATCGCCACGCGCCGCGACGCGATCATCCTCAACATTCCCATCCTGATTCCCATCGTCGCCCTGTTTGCCTGGGGCGCCACGATATGGCTGATGCTGCTTGGCTTGTTCTTTGGCATGCGCTACCGCATCGATAGCGACGGCGACGTGCCCGGCAGCATCAACAACCTGATGGACAGCGCTGCCAATGCCGCGGACGACATCAAGCAAAATCTGAACGACGACAAGTAATCGCAGACGGGGGCACGTATGGCACGGATCCTGATTGTAGAGGACGAGGAGAAAATCGCCCGCTTTGTGACGCTCGAGCTGGAGCACGAGGGCTACCAGGTGGAGCACGCCGCCGATGGCCGCACCGCCGTTGACCTAGCGCTGGAGCGCGACTACGATCTGATTCTGCTCGATGTACTGCTGCCGCAGCTCAACGGCATGGAGGTGCTGCGGCGTGTCCGCAAGCACAAGGATGTGCCGGTGATCATGGTCACCGCGCGCGATGCCGTGATGGACAAGGTGGCCGGGCTCGACGCCGGTGCTGACGATTACCTGACCAAGCCGTTTGCCATTGAGGAGCTGTTCGCACGGATCCGCGTGGCGCTAAAGCGCTCGGAGGCTGTGCGGACGGCTTCGGGCGTTGGCGGCGTTGGGGCGGGCGGTGCGGGCGGGTGCGCCGTTGCGATACCCCCAGCTGGCGACTCGGCCAAGACCTCTGCCTCGCCCTCCCCCACCGCGCTCACCGTGGGCTCGGTTGCGCTCGATCCCGACCGCCGCGAAGTCACGGTCGGCGGCTCGCCCATCGTGCTGACCGCCCGCGAGTTCGATGTCCTCGCCCTGCTTATGACGCATGCCGGCACCGTGCTCACGCGCGAGCGCATTGCGCACGAGGCGCTAGGCTACGACTATGTGGGCGACACCAACAACGTCGACGTGCACATCGCGCACCTGCGTGCCAAGATCGAAGACGCCGGCGGTGCCCGCATCATCCAGACCGTGCGCGGGGTGGGCTATGTCTGCCGCGCGTAACGACGAGGCTAAGCGCGTCACCTCCATCGCCCGCGCCATCAACTGGAGCTATATGTGGCGCCGCTTGGTGAGCTACGTCTGGCTGGATCTGTTACTGCTGCTTGTTGCGGCGGCGATCCTCGTCTATGGCTACAACCAGACGCTGCCCGATGGCGCGTTTACCGCGGGATGGATCCCCAGCGCCAGCGTTCACGGCATGTCACTGACGCCCGCGCGCGGCTGGGACCTGACAACGCTCACCTATACCGTCGAGTTTGCGCGCACCACCAAGACCTTCCCCCTCGCGCAGGACCTCGTCGCGCTATGGCCTCTCTACCTTGTCGTTGTGGGTTGGCAGGTCATCAGCGTGCTCAACATGCTCGGCGGCGCCCGCCGCGTGCGCCGCACTATGGCGCCGCTCAACGACCTGGCCTTGCGTGTGGACGAGCTCGGCCGCATGCAGCTCGCCGGCGGCAAGATGGAAACGCTGGAGCAGGCCATCGAGCGCGCAAGCGTCGACTCGCCGAGCGTCACCACCGGCGACGCCGACCTGGCGAGCATCGAGGTCGCACTCAACCGCCTGCTGCGCCAGATGCAAGAGGCAAAGCTGCAGCAGATGCGCTTTGTCAACGATGCGAGTCACGAGCTGCGCACGCCCATCGCGGTGATTCAGGGTTACGTGAACATGCTCGACCGCTGGGGCAAAGACGACCCGGACGTGCTGGCAGAATCCATCACCTCGCTCAAAGCCGAAAGCGAGCATATGCAGGAGCTCGTGGAGCAGTTGCTGTTTTTAGCGCGCGGCGATGCCGGTCGCACCGTGCTGCGGCGCGCGAATACCAACCTGGCTGCACTGGTCGGCGAGGTTTGCGAAGAATCACAGATGATCGATGCCGGGCACACATATCGGCTGGCGTATGATGCCGCACTTACCGGCGACCCGCGCTGCAACGCATCGGTTGACGTGGCACTCGTGAAGCAGGCGCTGCGCGTGATCGTGCAAAACGCCGCCAAGTATTCGGACGCAGGCACGACCGTCACGTTTGCCATAACACCCGATGCGGGCGCGGGCACGATCGACATAAGTGTTGAGGACGAGGGTATCGGCATGAACCAGGAATCCGCAGCTCACGCGTTTGAACGGTTCTATCGCGCCGACAACGCACGCGATGCCGGCGCGCAGGGCTCGGGTCTGGGGCTCGCCATTGCCAAGTGGATCGTCGACAGCCATGGCGGTGTCATCGGCGTGACCTCAGTCGAGGGCGTCGGCAGCCGCTTTACGATTCGCCTGCCGCGGTAGGGGCGTCTCTCACGAATCGAAGGTGAATGCTTTTCCGCGAAGTGAACGACCTATTTTGGACCCCCGAAGCATCCACACTTTTTGACGCCAAAACCGCAGGAAAAACCTTACGAAACCGCAGGAAACGGTGCCTCCAAAGTGTCGATGCTCCAGGGGTCCGATTTCACTCGTTCACTTCGCGGAAAAGCATTCACCTTCGTTTTACGGCAGCCCGTCAGTCACCCTCTCGGCATTAAAAATGGGGTAAGGCCACGTGGCCTTACCCCATTTTTCGTTAGCTATAGCAGCCTGTGCGCTACTCGCGGCACAGGTGCACGGCAAAGCCAGCGAACTCGCGCTTAAAGTACACGAGCTTGGTGCCGCCGTCGGGCAGCAGCACGCGCGACTCCTCGTTGACCTCGAGCCCGCGCTCGGCAAACCACTTCTCGGCCGCATCGATGTCGTTGACGGCAAAGCCAATGTGACCCTTGGCGCCACGACCGTTCTGCTTCATGACCTCGATCAGCGAATCGTTAAAGTACGAAACCGGGGTCTCGATAACGGGCAGGCCCATCATCGTCGAGAACAGCTCCGCGATCTCCAGGGCATCTGCCGGGTCGGTGGCGTTAATGCCCACATGGGCAACGCGCATGCCAAAGAGCTCGACCGGATTGGCGTTCTGCTCACTCATACAGTCAGCGCCTACTGAGCCATGACGTCGAGGACGGCCTTCTCGGCAGCGACGCGGTTCATGCCGGTCATGAAGGGCACGCCGCTCACGTACGGGCAGGTGAGGCCCTCGGGGGCAACGGTGGTGGCGATCAGCAGGTCGGCGCCCTCGTCGCAGTAATCCTTGGCCTCGGAGATGGCGCACTGCACGATCTCATACTTGCCGGCATAACCGTTGGCGTCGAGCATGGTAGCGACCTTCTGGGCAACGAGCGTGGAAGTAGCAGCGCCAGCACCGCAAGCCAAAACGATCTTCTTCATGGGTAATGTCTCCCTTCATGGTTTACTTTAGGTAAGTGTACCGCAGCGAGCGATGGCACTCAGCCTCGATGAGCTTTTATGCCAGTTTGCTTGTGCGCTGCGTATAATACATCTAGTACGTGTTGTCATACCGCTCGCTTTATGAGCGACTAAGGATCCTAACATGCCCGATTCCCGCACACTCTGGACCGCCGTCGTTATCATCTGTATCGCCGTGTCGGTGTTCTTTAGCGTCAAAAAACGCACTACGTTTAAACGCCTGCAACAGTTGATGGCCGCCAAACAGTGGGCCGAGTTCGATCGTTTGCTCGACGGCAAACTCACCAGCATGCTGTACCCGCGCTACAACCGCGACTACCTGCGTCTGAACTCCTATCTGCTGCGCGAGGACCACGAGCGCGCCGGCGAGATGTTCGACCTGCTGCTGGGACTCAACCTGCCCAAGATGCAGCGCGTCGACCTGGTGATCAAGGCCTTTAACTACTACGTTGGCCAGGAGGACCGCAAAAAGTCCAAGGAGCTGCTGCACGAAATCAAGGGCTTTGAGGGCGGTCAGGCCGAGGCGGTCGCGCACGAGTGCCAGCTGATGTACGACACGATGATCCTCAAGCGTCACAACGACATTCCCGAGCTGGAGCGCATGCTCGAGGATGTGGGCGACGACCCGGTCAAGCGCTGCCGCTTGGAGTACCTGCTGGCCCTGCAGTACCAGAACAAGGGCGACGAAGCCAAGTTTGCCGAGTACTTGGAAAAGTCAGGCCAGCACTCGATGGCCGTCAACGCGTAACGGACGGCTTGTGCTAGACTTCTAGTCTCACGGGGGCGTGGCGGAATTGGCATACGCAGGAGACTTAAAATCTCTCGCCGCAAGGATTGTGGGTTCGAGTCCCACCGCCCCTACCATATGGCTTTTACGGGCCCGTGTCCCTTTGAGATGCGGGCTCGTTTCTTTTGGATGCCGGTGGGACTCGAACCCGCGAGGGGGCGAGCGTTAAGCGGACGCGCAGCGTCCGTAGTGAGCCGGCGAGGGCGCCGACAGGCGGCCGAAGCCGGTGCGTATTTGCGCAGCAAATGCGCGGACGTCCCACCGCCCCTACCATGTATTGTTTACGAGCCCGTGTCCCCTGGGGATGCGGGCTCGTTTCTTTTGGATGCCGATACAGATGGTGAGTTGCGGTGGAATAGTTCTTGTTTATGCTGTTTACCAGCCTATTTAAGAACTATTTCACCGCAGCTTAGGTTGATACTCCCACATTTTTCGATGGAAGAACGTGGTTGTCTCGCACATTTTTCGATGGAAAAACGTGGTTGTCTCGCACATTTTCCAAGGGAAACGCGCATATGGCCTTATACTAGCCGAGAGGGTTGGGAGGCAATATGCAACGACAGCTTATGAGTGAACTTATCGCTTGGAAATCAAGGGCGAATCGCAAACCTCTCTTGCTTAAGGGAGCCCGCCAGACAGGAAAGACGTGGCTTCTTAACAAATTCGCAAGCCAGCAGTATCGAAACGTCATTCGTTTTGACTTTATGCTCGAGCCGAGCGCACGTTCGCTGTTCGATGGGGACCTCGACCCCAAGCGCATCATCTCCCAGATAGAGCTCCTACGTGGCCAAACCGTAACGCCGACAGACACGCTCATCATCTTCGACGAGATCCAAGAGGCGCCACGCGGGATCACCTCGCTCAAGTACTTCAACGAGCTTGCACCCGAATACCACATCGTAGCAGCCGGTTCCTATATGGGCCTCGCGCTCCGACGCGAAAACGAGTCATTTCCCGTCGGCAAAATCGACCAGCTCACCATGCGTCCCATGGGGTTTGCCGAGTTCGTTCGCGCCGTCGACGGCAACCCGCTCGCCGACGCCATCCTTGCCGCAGACATGAACCTTCTAGCAAACGTCACCGAAAAGCTCGTGCACTTGCTCAAGGAATACCTTGTTGTCGGTGGTATGCCCGAAGTTGTCTCCGCTTTCGCCGAGACACGCGACTTCATTGAAGCCCGAAGGCTTCAGCAGCAAATCATCGAGGCTTACGAATCCGATTTTGGCAAACATGCACCCGCCCGCATCGTCGAGCGCATGAGGTTGGTTTGGAAATCCCTTCCCGGCCAGCTTGCCAAGGAGAACAAGAAGTTTGTCTATGGCGCCCTTCGCCCTGGAGCGCGCGCACGCGATTTTGAGGAAAGCCTCCAGTGGCTCACGGACTACGGAATCGTTCATAAGGTGCCACGTGTTTCCGCTCTAAAGGCACCGCTCTCGAGCTACGAAGACCTCTCGGGCTTCAAACTGTTCTGCATCGACACCGGCATCCTCGGAGCGCTCTCCGGTCTCTCTCCGGCCATCGTTCTTAACGGATCCGCTGTTTTTACCGAGTTCAAAGGTTCGCTGACCGAACAATACGTCGCGCAGGAGCTTTTGCTCCAGGACAAAACTCCCGTGTATTGGTCCTCTACCTCTGGCAATGCCGAAACCGACTTTGCCATCGACCATGCGGGAACCGTGCTTCCGCTTGAGGTCAAGGCGGCAGAGAACCTTAAAGCGAAGAGTCTGAAAATAGCCTGCGAAAAATTCAAACTCGAGCGTTGCGCGAGGAGCTCTCTGGCGGCATATAGAGACGAGGACACGCTCGTCAATATTCCGCTTTGGGAGATTGGGCAAATCGACAGGCTGGCATAAGTAGCTAAAATAGCCCCGTCCCAAAAAGACTAGTTTTAGAGGGTGCTCAGGCTCGGAGTCCAGGCGATGGTGGGGGTCGCGCCGTCGAGAACCTCATTGATGGTAGCGGCCATGCCGGCGAGCAGGCTGTTCTCGCTTACGGTGAGCGTGTCGTAGTTGCCGGCGCGCATGAGCTCGCGCATTACCACGGCACCGGCCAAGATCACGCTCGCGCGCTTGGGCTGCACGCCCGGCAACGCAGCGATGCCCGCAACATCAAGCGTGGACATACGCTCAATGGCGGCCGAGACCTGCTCCAGCGAAAGCTCGCGCAGGTGCACAAAGCTCGAGTCGTACGGCTCCAGTTCGTGGACCAGCGCCACGAGCGTGGTGACGGTGCCGCCCACCGCAACGAGGCGTTCGGCGCGCTCAAAGTCGCTGGGCAGGCCTTCAAAATAGGCGGCAAACTGCTCGCCTGCCCACGCGGCAGCGGCAGCAAGCTCGCCATCCGCGGGCGGCAACGCGGAGAAAAAGCGCTCCGTCACGCGGCGACAACCGATGTCCAGCGAGCGCGTTCCCTCCAGCGCAAAGACGCCGCGCTCCGGCGCGTACACGCCAGTCGCGAGCTCCGTGGATCCGCCGCCCGAATCGGCAACAATGATGCGCTCGCCGGCAAAGTCGTGCGCCACGCCGAAAAACGTCAGGCGCGCCTCGACCTCGCCCGGAATCATCTGTGGCTCAAGCCCCAGATCGCGCAGGCCGTCCAACAGCAGCGCGGCATTGGACGCATCGCGTGCGGCACTCGTACACGTGGTGCAGACGCACACGGCCCCAAAGGCACGGGCCTCGTCCACAAACATGTGACACGCAGCGAGCACACGCTCGACAGCCGCCTTGCAAAAGCGCCCCGTCGTGTCCACGCCCTCGCCCAGGTCGGTAATCTCGGTATGCTTGGACGATTCCACAATCGCTCCGCCCTCGACCTGGGCCAACACCAGTCGCGACGACACCGTTCCCAGGTCGATCGCGGCTACCTTATAGCGTTTGCAATTTGTCATTGCGGGCTCCCCTCCGGGCGCTATTTGCCGTTGGACACGACCGTCTGACCCTCGACGCCGTTAAACCCAAACAGCATGTCGAGCGCCTGGATGTACCACGGCGCGTCCTTGCCGACTTCTTCGATTTCCTTGGCCACTTCGCTGGCCTTCTTGGCGTTTGAGGACTTTTTGCTCGACGACGAGTCCGAATCGTCGTCCAAACCTAGCACGTCAATCTTCTTCTCGCCGGGCATCACCAGGCCCAGGTCCTCGGACGCCGCGTCCTTGATACCCTCCTCCGAGAGCAGCTTGTCGACGCTTTTTTGCAGCTCATCATTGTATTGCTGGCGAATCTCGACCTGCTTGGCCAAGATATCGCTCGAACGCTTTGCCACGTACAGATCGCGCACGGGGAAATACAGGCTCACGAGCACCAGCGCCACCACGATACCGATAAACAGCGGACGCAGAGGGCCATGCGTAAAGTCATAGATCGCCTTGACAACCGCGTTGTCGTTGGCGTAATGCATAAAGTCCGAGCCCGAAAGACGGCTCGAGGGCCTACTCGATTTGTCGTGTGCTTGAGTCGAGGGACGCGACGCATGCGACGAACGTGCCGGGCGCACCGGTCCATCTGCCAAGGTATTTGATTGAGCATTGGGGCGCGAGGTACTTGCCGGGCGCTGCGTGGAGCGGTCGGCGCCGGCATAAGCGGACCCACCGAGCTGCACCGTGCGCGCACGGCGAGGCGACGGCTCGCGCGAACCGGCGGAATAGTACCTGTTGTCGTAAATCTGATCCATGTGCGCCTTGTGCGGTTGAGGTTTGTTTGCGCTAAGTCCTTTAGTTATAGCACGAGCGCCCGCACCGCCTTCGCCAGCCTTTGCTCGACATAAAAAAGGCGCTGAGCCATATGGCCCAGCGCCCACAGCGCTTTGCGGCGTCCAGCCAAGGCGGGGCGGAACCGAGTCAGCCTCCTCCTCGCCAAATTCGCCCGTTTAGCGAATGTTGTAGAACGCGGCCTTGCCGGCGTAGCGCGCGCTGCCCTCGAGCTCGTCCTCGATGCGAATGAGCTGGTTGTACTTGGCGATACGGTCGCTGCGGCACGGGGCGCCCGACTTGATCTGGCCGGCATTGACGCCCACGACCAGGTCGGCGATCGTGGAATCCTCGGTCTCGCCGGAGCGGTGACTCACGATGCAGGCGTAACCGGCCTCCTTGGCGGTCTCGATGGCCTCGAGCGACTCGGTGAGCGTGCCGATCTGATTGACCTTGACCAGGATCGCGTTGGCGGCACCCAGCTCGATGCCCTTCTTGAGGCGCTCGGTGTTGGTGACGAACAGGTCGTCGCCCACCAGCTGCACCTTGTTGCCAATGCGACGGGTGAGCTCAACCCAGCCGTCCCAGTCTTCCTCGGCCATGCCGTCCTCGATGGAGATGATGGGATAGGTGTCGACAAGCTTCTCCCAGTAATCAACCATCTGGGCACTCGTGTACTCCACGCCCTCGCCCTTGAGCTCATACATACCGGTCTCAGCGTTGTAGAACTCGGTGGACGCCGGATCCATGGCGTACATGAAGTCGACGCCGGGCTTAAAGCCGGCCTTCTCCACGGCCTTGGTGATGTACTCGAACGGCTCGGCATTGGTCTTGAGGTTGGGCGCAAAGCCACCCTCGTCGCCCACGCCGCCGCCCAGGCCGGCCTCGTGCAGCACACCCTTGAGGGTGTGGTAGACCTCGGCGCACCAACGCAGGCCCTCGGCAAAGCTCGGGGCGCCCACCGGCATGATCATGAACTCCTGGAAGTCGACGTTATTGTCGGCATGCACGCCGCCGTTGAGGATGTTCATCATGGGCGTGGGCAGCAGGTGGGCGTTGACGCCGCCCAGGTACTGATACAGCGACAGGCCCGCCGACTCGGCAGCGGCGCGGGCAACTGCCAGCGACACACCCAGAATGGCGTTGGCACCGAGATTGGTCTTGTTGGGGGTATCGTCCGCGGCAATCAGCGCGGCATCGACGGCGCGCTGGTCGAAGGCGTCGAGGCCCACGACGGCGTTAGCGCACTCGTTATTGACGTGCTCGACGGCCTGCGAAACGCCCTTGCCCAGATAGCGACCCTTGTCGCCATCGCGCAGCTCGCAGGCCTCAAAGGCACCGGTCGAAGCGCCCGAAGGCACCATTGCGCGGCCAAAGCTACCGTCCTCGAGCACGACCTCGACCTCGACAGTGGGATTGCCGCGGCTGTCGAGCACCTCGCGACCGTAGACGTCCAAAATATCGCTCATGTTGTCTCCCTCTCACTTGGAAACATAGTGGATGCAAGCGACCGGCTGACCGTGCACCATTGGTGCGCCTCCGTAAGTTAGCCACGTCGCACTTTTTGCATTATGCCCTAAGTTAGCCGAGGGATACAATTGTTTTTCGAAAAATTCGGCGGGAACGATAAGGCATGTCAGCCCGTCGTTCCCGCAGTCTTACTCCTCTGCCTTTGCGGCATCCCAGAGGTCATTGAGGCCGTGGGTCGAAAGCTCGGCAAGATCCACGTGGGCGTCGGCCGCCATCTCCTCCATCGCGGCCCAACGGTGGCGGAACTTTGCCGTGCTCGCGCGCAGAGCACTCTCGGCGTCTATGCCCTCCTTGCGCGCAACGTTGACCAGGGCAAAGAGCAGGTCGCCAAACTCCATCTCGCGCTCGGGCGAGCCGGGAGTCTCGGCCTCAAACTCGACGCGCTCCTCGGCGACCTCGTCCCACACGTCCTGGACTGTCTCCCACTCAAAGCCCACGGCAGCCGCCTTGCGCGACACCTTCTGAGCCTGCATCAGCGCCGGCAGATGCGTGGGCACGCCGTCGAGCAGGCCCTCGGGCGCAGCCTCGCCCGCTGCCACGGCCTTGTCCCTTGCAGCCTTCTCGGCAAGCTTAACCTCGTCCCAGATCTTGAGCACCTCATCGGAGCTCTCGGCGTCCGCATCGCCAAACACGTGCGGATGACGACGGATGAGCTTGGCGTCGATATCGCGTGCCACATCGGCAAGTGTAAACTCGCCGGCGTCCGCCGCAATCTGCGCATGCAGTACCACCTGCATGAGCACGTCGCCCAGCTCCTCGCGCAGATGCGCCACGTCGTCCGCCTCGATGCAATCGAGCGCCTCGTAGGCCTCCTCGATCATGTTCTTGCCAATGCTGCGGTGCGTCTGCTCGCGGTCCCACGGGCAGCCGTCGGGCTGACGCAGGCGCCAGATGGTCTGCACCAGATGCTGCAGCTCGGCCGACACATCTACCAGCGTCGACAGGTCGCGCGAACCCTCGGCATTTTGCTGAGCCATATGCTCGGACATGGTTACTCCTCCTCCAGGATCACGTGGCGGAACGCGCCGCCCTCGTAGATACCGTAGCTGTGCGTGCCGTCTTTGGGAATGCTCACGCTACCGGGATTGAAGAGCCACAGGCCCGGGTGCGTCGCGCTCGCTTCGTTGACCTTAATGTGCGTATGGCCGTAGACGAGCGCGGAGCCCTCGGGCAGCGCGGGCGCGTGGTCGACGCTGTTGTGCATGCCGGCGCCAAAGACGTGGCCGTGCGTCAGGAACAGCTCGCGGCCGGTCTCGTCGAACAGCGTGGCGTAGTCGGCCATGACGGGAAAGTCGAGGACCATCTGGTCGACCTCGGCGTCACAGTTACCGCGCACCGCGATGATGCGGTCGGCCAGAGCGTTGAGCAGCGGAATCACACGCTTGGGGGCATAGTCGCGCGGCAGGTCGTTGCGCGGGCCGTGGTAGAGCAGGTCGCCCAGCAGAACGATGCGGCCGGGCTGCTCGGATTCGATGGCGGCGCACAGGCGCTCTGTCCAGTATGCCGAGCCGTGAATGTCGGAGGCGATGAGGTATTTCATGGTGGTCCTTTCGGGTGGGGTTGATGGGGCTGGACGTGGCGTGCCACCGGCCGCGTTACTCAAATCGCAGTGCCGAGGCTTGTGCCGCCTGCATCACGCGCTGGAGCGGCACGTCGCACTCACGGGCAAGGCGGGCGCAGTCCTCGTACTCGGGCGCCGCGCGCTCGCTGCCGTCGGGCAGGGTGGCCACTTTAACGGACACCTCGCCCCATGGCGTCGCTACGCGCTCAAAGCGGCGTGGCAGGCAAACACGCTCCATAACCTGGCGGCGGATGCCATTGGTCGTGGTTTCCAAAAAGATAATCGTCTGTAGACGTTCGATATCCTCATGCGAGCAGATCACCTGCAGCTGCCAGCCGGGACGGCCTTTCTTGCAATAAACGGGCAGCCAGTGCACCTCGCGGGCGCCCGCCTCGCGCAGGCGGTCGGCGGCATAGGCGAGTACCTCGGGCGACGCATCGTCGATGTCGCACTCCAGCTTGACGATAGTTTCGGGTGCATCGGTCTCGCGAGACAGCGGGGATGTACTATCGCATTGCATACGGTCCGGATCCTTTCCGCGCGGGCTCGTTTTATTCACCCAAACGCTAGCACATCGGACGTGGCACAGGCGTGACTTTCGTCCGTCGCCGCCCTCGCCCCTATCCAAACGTGTACGTCAGCCTCCAAACATGTCATTTTTTGCAGCTTTTGGAGGCTGACGTACACGTTTTGGAGCGGGGCCGCACACGATCAGAATTGCGCCCGCACTCCGTCCACCACAAAGTTCGCCGCACTCAACTATTTTGAACTTTCTACGCAGTTCATCGGCCAAAAAATAGCCCTCGGCATACTTACCCGCTGCACGATGTTACTCTAGTTGCATTTGGCTAACTAAGCGGCTGCCGAGAACCCCGCCCGGCACCGTTACGGTATAGGAGGTTTCATGTTCGAGAAGCGGCTCTTCTCCCTGGTTCCGCAGGCAACGCCCCACATTATGGCAAGCGTCCTGTTTAAGTGGATCGCGCTCATGGCAAACATCACGGTGATGTGGGTGCTTGCGCGCATCTTGGGCGGCATCGTCACGGACGGTCTTTCCGCCGCGCTCGCCGTCGACGCCCTCGCACAGGCGGCCTTGCCGCTCGCCGCCGCCACCATCGTGCGCGCCGTCTCCATCTACCTGGCCCAACGCGCCGGCGACAAGGCCGCGTTCGAGGCCGTCCGCCGCGTGCGCTCGCTCGTCTACGACAAGCTCACCGCACTCGGCCCCTCCTACACCGAGACCGTCCCCACCGCCGAGGCCGTCCAGACCAGCGTCGAGGGCGCCACGCAACTCCAGGTGTACTTTGGCGGCTACCTGCCGCAGCTCTTCTTTGCGGGCTTGGCACCCATCACGCTGTTTGCACTGCTCGTGGGCCAGGCGGGTCTTCCCGCCGCGCTGCTGCTCGCCTGCGTTCCGGTCATCCCCGTCTCCATTATGATGGTCATGCGCAACGCCAAAAAGATCGGTGCCGAGTACTGGGGCAGCTATGTCGATCTTGGCGGCATGTTCCTGGAGGCCGTGCAGGGTCTCACCACCCTTAAGGTCTACCAGGCCGATCGCAGCTGGCACGAGCGTATCAACACCGAGTCCGAGCGTTTCCGCACGGCGACCATGCGCCTGCTGGTGATGCAGCTGCGCTCCATTTGCGTTATGGACCTGGTCGTCTATATGGGCGCCGCGCTCGGCATTATCGTAGCCACGCTGCAGCTCGCCACGGGCAAGATTGGCTTTGAGGCTGCCTTCCTCATCGTCTTTCTGTCACAGGAGTTCTTTTTGCCCATGCGCCGCCTGGGATCGCTGTTCCACACGGCCATGAACGGCATGGCCGCCTCGCGCCGCATGTTTGGCATTTTGGATACGCCCGAGCCCGAGCGCGGCGATGTTGAGCTTGACGGTCGCGGCGATATCGAGCTCGCGGGCGTGAGCTATGCATACGGCGACCGCACGGTGCTGGACAGCGCCAGCGCGACCATTGCGCACGGCTCGCTCGTGGCACTCGTGGGCGAAAGCGGCGGCGGCAAGTCCACGATCGCGGGGATTATCGCGGGCCGCAAGGGTGCCTACCGTGGCAGCGTTCGCATCGGCGGCGTCGAGCTGCGCGACGCCACGGCCGCCTCACTCATGCGCGCCGTCACCCTGGTGCCCACCAACGGTCACCTGTTTGCCGGCACCCTGCGCGACAACCTGCTGCTCGCCCAGCCCAGCGCCACCGATACCGAGCTTTTGCGCGCACTCGACCGCACGCGCGTGGCGGCCTTTGTGCAGGCCAACGGCGGGCTCGACATGGTGATTAACGAGGGCGGCACCAACCTTTCGGGCGGTCAGCGCCAGCGCGTGTGCATGGCCCGCGCCCTGCTGCACGACTCGCCGATCTATGTGTTTGACGAGGCGACGAGCAATGTGGACGCCGCAAGCGAAGCCGCAATCGGCGAGGTCATTGCATCGCTCGCCGGCGGGCACACCGCAATCGTGGTGGCACACCGCCTGTCGACGATCGTAGGCGCCGATCAGATCCTGGTGCTGGAGCGTGGCCGTATTGCCGAGCACGGGACTCACGGCGAGCTCTTGGCCACCGCGGGCGCCTATGCGCGCATGTGGAACAGCCAGGAGCAGCTCTCGGCATATGCGTATGCGGAGGATGATGCCGAGGACGTCGAAGATGCCGGCGCGGTTGAGGCTGTTGACGGCAGCGCTGCCTGTACCGATGGCCTCAACGGTGCTAGCTCGTCTTCCGCTGCCGCGGCGCTTGACTCCGGCCGCGTCCGTCGCTCGGCGCCGTCCATCATGTGGCGCATGATGGGGCTCGTCCGACCGCTTGCCGGCTGGCTTGTGCTAGCCGTCGCGCTAGGCAGCATTGGTATGCTCACCGCCGCGTTCGTGCCGGCCTTTGGCGCCCTTGGCCTTATGGCCGCGCTGGGCCGCAACGCCTTGGGGCTTGGTCTTATCGCAGCATGCGCGGCCTGTGCCGCCTGCGGCATCGCACGCGGGCCGCTCCACTACGGCGAGCAGCTCTGCAACCATTACATCGCATTCCGTCTGCTCGCACACATTCGCAACCTGGTGTTTGGTGCCCTGCGCCAGCTCGCCCCCGCCAAGCTCGAGGGCCGTGGCAAGGGCGAGCTCGTGAGCCTGGTCACCTCGGATATCGAGCTGCTCGAGGTCTTCTACGCGCACACCATCTCGCCCATTGCAATCGCTCTGGTCTGCACCGTTGTGTTTGAGGGCTTTTTGCTGGCTGTGAGCCCCGAGCTCGCGGGCATCGCGCTCGTGGCCTACGCGGTCCTGGGCGTGCTACTGCCCCTGACCTCGGCCAAGGCATGCGGCACCACCGGCCGCCAGAGCCGCGAGGGCGCCGGTAAGCTGGGCGCCTATGTGCTCGACAGTCTACGCGGCGCGTCCGAGACTATCCAGTTCGCCGGTGGCGCCGATCGCAGCCGTGCCCTGGCCAAGCTGACCGAGCAAGTCGGCGCCGTGGACGCGCGCCTCAAGCGCCGCCAGGCGGCCAGCGAGGCCGTAGCCGATGCGCTTATTCTTGCGGCCAATCTGGTGATGCTCGGGCATGCGCTGCAGCTGGTGGCTGCGGGAACGATTGATTTTGCCGCAGCGTTTGTCGCCGTCTTTACCTTTGTGTCGTCGTTTGGTTCGGTAATGGCCGTGAGCCGCCTGGGCGCCTCACTGCAGGAGACGCTCGCTTCGGGCGCACGCGTGCTCGATTTGCTCGACGAGCGGCCCCAGTGCGCCGAGGTCGCCGATGGACAGGACGTTGAGTTTGCCGGCGCCGCAGCCGAGCATGTGAGCTTTAGCTATGCGGGCGGCGTGGACGCGGGCGGTGCCGGCGCCACAGAGCAGGTCGCGAACGACGCCGCTGCGAATCTCATCCTCGACGACGTGACCTGCACCTTTGCGCCCGGTACCATGACCTGCATCATGGGGCGCTCGGGCTCGGGCAAGTCGACGCTGCTTAAGCTGCTCATGCGCTTTTGGGACCCCGCAGCCGGCACCATCACGGTGAGCGGTGTCGATGCCCGCCACATCAACACGGCGAGCCTGCGCAGCCACGAGGCCTATATGACCCAGGACACACATCTGTTCTGCGGCACCGTACGCGAGAATCTGCTGGTCGCGCACGCCAACGCCACCAATGCCGAGCTGCTCGACGCTTGCCGCTCCGCTTCGCTTACCGCCCTCATCGACCGCCTGCCGCAGGGTCTCGACACCCCGGTTGCCGAGCTGGGCGACTCGCTCTCGGGCGGCGAGCGCCAACGCATCGGCCTTGCGCGCATCTTCCTCAACGACGCGCCTTTCATCTTGCTCGACGAGCCCACCAGCGCACTCGACGCCCTCAACGAGGCGTCCGTAATGCAGGCCGTTGACGAGCTCAAGCGCCGCGGCAAGACCATCGTACTCGTAAGCCACCGTGCCAGCACCTGCGCCTTTGCCGATTGCTCGCTTTCGGTCGAGCACGGGAGGCTGAGCTAGATGGCGCGCACCGCCGACACACCGGAGCTGGCACGCAAACGTGAGCGCGAGGCCCAAATGGTGTCGCAGATGATTGCGCTGTGGTGTCGTGGGCATCATGGCGGCGGGCATGCGGTCGAACAGGCTGGCGACGATGAGCCCGTGCGCGTGAAGCTCGGCCTTCGGACCATTACGCTCTGCCCCGAATGCGCCGAGCTGCAGAAATACGCCATCGCGCGCATTGAGCACTGCCCGCACATGGGCACCAAGACATTTTGCTCGGCCTGTCCTTCGCATTGCTACCGGCCTGCCATGCGCGAGAAGATCCGCGAGATCATGCGCTGGTCGGGACCGCGTATGATCCGCTATCGCCCCATCACCGCCGTAAGACACGCGATGGTAACGGTGCAGGCCAAACGCGTGGCGGCACGAAGCAAGTAGTCGCCGGCGCCGGCACGCGCCGCCTGCCCTTTCCAGTCGGTTTCGACTTGCAGCGTTCCCGCCGCGCCGAGGCTGCGCCATTACAATGAAGCGGATTCGCTTGACGCAAAGGAGTCACCATGCCCGCCTGCCCGCTGGTCGATTGCCATACTCATACCTCGTTCTCGGACGGGCACGCCTCGTTCGAGGACAACGTCCGTGCCGCTGCTGCCGCCGGCTGCCGCGTCATGGTCTCGACCGACCACCTTACCCTGCCCGCCAGTATGGATGCTAACTGCGAGGTGCAGGTCGTCGAGGGCGACTTGCCGGCACATCGTTTGTCCTTTGAGGACGCCCGCAAACTCGCCGCGCAGATTGCGCCGGAGCTCACCTTTATCTACGGTTTTGAATGCGATTGGTACGAGGGCTGCGAGCCCTTGGTAGAGCACTGGTCCCAGGGCGCCGTCGTACGTCTGGGCAGCGTGCACTGGATTGGCAACCCGGGCGATATTGCGGCAGGCGCCGCGGGCACGGCAGGGACAGAGGACGTCGCGCGCCCCGATACACCCGATTCCCTTTGCGGCTGGATCGACGACGATACCAACTTGCATGTTTGGGAAAACTTAGGCGTGCGCGGCGTGTGGGAGTGCTACGTCGACGACTGGTGCCGTGCTTGCGAAAGCTCACTCAACTTTGACGCGATGGCCCATCCCGACCTGGTCATGCGCTTTTCGAAGGACGGCTTTGCACCCGACTTTGACCCCGCGCCGTTTTGGGAGCAGATGGCCGAATGCGCCCACGATACGGGTCGCCGCGTTGAGGTCTCGACCGCCGCACCGCGCAAGGGGCTCGACGATTACTACCCCGCGACCGGGCTGTTGCGCCGCTTCGCCCATGCCGAGGTGCCCATCACCTTTGGCTCGGACGCGCACCGCGCCTGCGACATCTGCTGGAACATCCGCGAGGCCCAGGCCCACGCCTACGACTGCGGCTACCGGGCCTTCGATATCCCCCACCCCACCGGCGAATGGGAATCCACGCCCCTCGCCTAACTAGTCGTTTAAGAACGTCCCCAATGACTAGTGGCGGCGGGCGTTGAGTTCGCCGGCCAGTTCGTCGAGGGTGATGCCGTAGCGCTCGAGCGTCACGAGCAGGTGGTAGATCAGGTCGCCGGCCTCGTAGCGGATGTGATCGTGGTCGTTATCCTTGCAGGCCATGATCACCTCGCTCGCCTCCTCGGCAAGCTTCTTGAGAAGCTCGTCCTCGACGTCGGTCAGCAGACGGGCGGTGTAGCTCTCCTGTGGCGACGCATCGCGACGACCGTGAATCACCTCGGCCAGACCCGTCAGCGTCTCGCCGATATTTCCCGGCTGCACGTTAGCTGTTCTGACTCCCATGGTTATTTCCTCTCGTTACTGCAGCGTAAAGTAGGTACCGGTCTCATCGAACCGAGGCTTTGCGCCCTTTTTCTCAAAGAACTCGACGATGACGGCATGGGCCTCATTGAGCCTTTCCTTCTCGGCCTCGAGCCAAAGCGACTGCGCCCCGCAGGCATCAGTCAGGTGCACGCGGCATGGCACGCCCGCGCGGAGGAGCTCGGTGTTGCAGTCGGCGACCTCGAACGGCGTCACGGCTTTCATCACACTCCCCCTTCCACGCGCTTAAAGAAGCAGGTACGGTTGCCGGTATGGCAGGCCGGGCCCGGTGAGTCCACCTTGACCAGCAGCGTATCGCTATCGCAGTCGGCCCAGAGCTCCTTGACCTCCTGCATGTTGTCACTCGTCGCGCCCTTGTTCCAGAGCTCCTGACGGCTGCGACTCCAAAACCACGTGGTCCCGGTCTTGAGCGTCAGCCCCACCGATTCCTCGTTCATCCAAGCAACCATAAGCACCTCACCGGTGTCATGCTGCTGAACCACGCAAGGAATCAGCCCGCGGGCGTCGTATTTAAGCTCGGTAGCATTTATTACCTCAGTCATCATTTCTCCCAAGTAACAAACGAAATCCCACAGGTCGGCGAGGGTTGTCCAGGTGCCGCAGGTTGCCGCGAAAGAGGAGCGACGCGTACTTTGGTACGCGAGCGACGGTTTGAGCGGCAAGATGCGGTGCCTGGGCAAGCCGCAGCACTAGAAGTCCAGCCTCACAGGGATGCCTTGGCTGGCCATATACTCCTTCACCTGGCGAATGCTGAAAGTTCCAAAGTGAAAGACGCTGGCCGCCAGCACGGCATCGGCCTCGCCCTCGATCACGCCCTCGGCAAAATGCTCGAGCGTGCCCACGCCACCGCTCGCGATGACGGGAATCGGCACCGCACGCGCCACGGCGCGGGTGAGTGCCAGGTCAAAGCCGGCCTTGGTGCCGTCGCGGTCCATGCTGGTCAGCAAGATCTCGCCGGCGCCGCGGCGAGCCGCCTCCTCGGCCCACGCCACCGCGTCGATACCCGTGGCATTGCGGCCTCCCGCGGTAAAGACCTCCCACTTGTCGGCATCCGGCTGCCCAGGCAGGCCGACGCGCTTGGCATCGATCGCCACGACCACGGCCTGGCTGCCAAACGCCGCGGCAGCTTGGCTGATCAGCGACGGGTCGCGCACGGCGGCAGAGTTGAGCGATACCTTGTCGGCACCGGCCGCCACCATCGTTCGCATGCCCGCAAGGTCGCGAAAGCCACCGCCCACGGTGTAGGGAATGGCGAGCTCCTCGGCCGCATGCGCCGCCATCTCGATGGTCGTCGCACGGTTGTCGCTCGTGGCAGTGATGTCCAGGAACACGACCTCGTCCGCACCCTCGCGATCGTAGGCACGGGCAAGCTCCACCGGATCGCCCGCATCGCGCAGGCTCACAAAGTTGACGCCCTTGACCACGCGGCCGTCCTTAACGTCCAGGCAGGGAATGACGCGTTTGGTAAGCATGGGCTACTCCTCCCCTCGCGCGGCGGCCAACGCCTGTACCAGCGTAAAGTTGCCCTCGTAGAGCGCGCGACCGGTGATGGCGCCCTCAATAGCGCCCTCGCCCACCGCGGCCAGTGCGCGGATATCGTCGAGCGTCGAGATGCCGCCCGAAGCCACGACGGGAAAGCCCGCGACCTCGGCCACATGGCGATACGCCGCCACGTCGATGCCCGTCTGCATGCCATCGCGCGCGATGTCGGTATACACCAGATGCTTAAAGCCCAGCTCGGTGAGCTGCGCCACGGCGTCGTCGAGCGCCACACCCGCGCCGTCGCGCCAACCATTCACCTTGACCTGGCCGTCACGGGCGGCAATGTCTGCCACCAGTAACTCGCCAAAGCCTTGCGCCGCCACCTCGGCAAATCCCGGCTCGGTCACGAGCACCGTGCCTAGCGCGATGCGACGCGCGCCGTAGCCGGCCAGCTCGTCGATGCGCGCGAGCGAACGAACGCCGCCGCCCACGTCCGCGGACAGACCGTCGACGCCGCAGATGGCCTTAATCGCTGCCGAGTTGGCAGCGCGCGCGTCCTCGTCCTCGCCAAAGGCAGCGGACAGGTCGACGACGTGCACCCAGCTCGCGCCCTGCTCGGCAAAGGAGCGGGCAACGGCCACGGGGTCGTCAGAATACACCTTACAGCGGCTCCGGTCGCCGCGCTCCAGGCGCACGACCTTGCCGCCGATCAAATCGATTGCGGGAAACAGAATCATCGGCCGGCCCCCTCGACGATGCTCACGAAGTTCTTAAGGATGCGCTGACCCAGCGCAGAGGATTTCTCGGGATGGAACTGGCAGCCCCACACGTTGCCGTGGCGCACGATGCACGGGAAGCTCCGTGTATAGTGCGTGCGCGCCAACACATCGGCGGCATCGACGTCGTCGGCCACCGCGTAGCTGTGAGTGAAATACATGTTGGCGCCCTCGGCAAAACCGGCAAGCAACGGATCGGCCGCACCGGCGGGCGTCATGCGCACCTGGTCCCAGCCCACGTGCGGGACCTTCAGACGGCTCGACTCCAGGTGCGTGCACGAGCCACGCATGATGCCCAGGCCATCGACCCAGGGACCACCGGCCTGCTCGGAGGCATCGTCGTCCGCGTCCGCGTCCTCGTTCGCAGGCACGCCCTCGTTGCCGCGCTCAAAAAACAGCTGAAGGCCCAGGCAGATGCCGAGCAGCGGAGTTCCGGCGGCAACGGCATCGAGCACGGCCACCTCCTCGCCGCTCTGACGCATAAAGGCGATCGCGTCATAGAACGCACCCACGCCCGGGATGACCAGGCCGTCGGCGTTGCGGATCTGCTCCGGATCGTCCGACGTGCAGGCGGCAGCACCGGCGCGCGCAAGCCCGCGCACGACGCTCGACAAGTTGCCCTTGTGGTAGTCGACCACCACGATCTTCGGTTCGCCCACGCGACCCCTCCACTTCTCATCATCCAAAACCACCACAAAGAGGACAGGCATCTTCGTGGTGGTTTTACCCTTGTGACGGTTACAGCGAGCCCTTAGTGCTGGGGATACCCTGCACGCGGGGATCGAGTTCGCAGGCGCGGCGCATCGTGCGGCCCACTGCCTTAAAGGCGGCCTCGATAATGTGGTGCGAATTGCCGCCCGCCAGCTCGCGCACGTGCAGCGTGAGCTTGGCATCGCGCGCAAAGGCATAGAAGAACTCGACGGCCAGCTCGGTATCAAAGCTGCCCACGCGCTCAGTCGGCACGGGCAGCTCGCAATAGGCCTGCCCGCGACCCGAGATATCCACGGCGGCCATCACGAGTGTCTCGTCCATGGCGATCGCCGCGTCGGCAAAGCGCGTAATACCCGCCTTGTCGCCCAGCGCCTGGCAAAACGCCTCGCCCAGCACAATGCCCGTGTCCTCAACGGTGTGGTGCGCGTCGACCTCGACGTCGCCCACCGCATGCACCGTCAGATCGAACAGGCCATGGCGGCCAAAAGCGTTGAGCATGTGGTCGAAAAACGGCACTCCGGTCGAGATATCGCACACGCCAGATCCGTCCAGGTCGAGCTTTACGACAATGTCGGTCTCGCCCGTCTTGCGGGTTACCTCGGCATAGCGGTCCATCTACATCTCCTCCTTCACCAGCGCGGCAAACGCGGCCAGCACCTCGTCGTTTTCTTGCGGGGTACCCACGGTAATGCGCAGGCAGTCCGCGAGCCCCGGCGCGTAGCTAAAGTCGCGCACCAAAATTGAATACTCGTCGCGCAGACGCTCGCGCACGCGCGTGGCATGCGGCGTGCGCACGAGCACAAAGTTCGCCGCGCTCGGCCATACCTCCACGGGCAGGCCCTCGGCAGCCATTGCGCGCAGGGCGCACAGCTCGCGCTCGCGCTCGGATGCGACCTGTGCCACCACGGGCGCGTACGCATCGCGGGCACGCACGCAGGCAAGCGCCGCCGCCTGGCTCAGCACATTGACCGAATAGATCTGGCGAATCGCCGCGAACACGTCGATGACTTCGGGTGCCGCGATCACGTAACCCAGACGCGTACCGGCAGCGCCAAACGCCTTGGACAACGTATGCAGAATCACCAGGTTGGGATGCTCGGCGATAAGCCCCTGCGCCGTGGTGGCCGCGCCAAACGAATCGTCGGCAAACTCAACGTAGGCCTCGTCGACCATGACCATGCCGGGGCACGCATCGCACAGCGCCGCGACAAAGTCGAGCGGTGCCACGTCGCCCGTGGGGTTATTGGGCGAGGTCACGATGGCCAGGTTGCACTCGGGTGCCGCCGCAAGCACGGCTGCCTGGTCGAGCTCAAAGGTCGCCGGGTCGCGCCACACATCGCGCACCTCGGTCTGGCACAGAGACGCAAAGAAGGCATACTCGCTAAAGCACGGCGGGCAGTTGAGCAGGGTCCTCCCCGCGCCACCAAACGCCAGCAGATAGTTATAGAGCAGCTCGTCGCCGCCGTTTCCCACGCAGACATTCTCGCGCGCCACGCCATGCCAGGCAGCAAGCTCGTCGCGCAGGTCGTTCGACATGGGATCGGGATAGCGGTTGAGCGGCGTGGCAGCCAGGGCCGCATCAACCGCCTCGCGCACGCCGGCGGGCACGGGATAGGTGTTCTCGTTGGCCGAAAGATTGATGCGCGTGGGCGTAAAGTTAGGATCGTAGGGCTCAATACCGGTCAGGTAAGGCTGGACAAGCTCCTTCATGCGGGGCGTCAGCTCGGCCATATTAGGCCTCCCCGCCGGTCGCACCGGCGCCATCCGCGCCTGCAGCCGCCAGGTCCACGCCCTCGGCAACCGTCGCCACGGCGTCGCCCGGCCAGGCGACCTTGGTCAGGTCGGCCGCAGCCAGCGACTCGGCACTCACGGCATCCTCGCCCTGCTCCAGCACACGACGACGCAGTGCGGCCGAAAGCGCGTGCGCCCACAGGCCCTCGGCCTCGGCCAGACGCTGCGTAGCGGGAGCGTCGGAGAGCAGGCCCTCGGGCGTATAGCATATAACGCTCGAGCGCTTAACGAACTCTTCGACCGAAAGCGGGTTGGAGAACATGGCCGTGCCGCCGGTCGGCAACGTGTGGTTGGGACCGGCAACGTAATCGCCGAGCGGCTCGGAGCTCCAAGCGCCCACAAAGATGGCGCCGGCGTTGCGAATGCCGCCGAGCAGGCCCATCGCATCCTTGCAGTGCAGCTCAAGGTGCTCGGGCGCCACGGTGTTCACGGCCTCGACGGCGGCCGCCATGTCGGCGGCCACCACGATGGCGCCTTCGTTGTCGAGCGAGGCACGCGTGATCTCGGCACGCGGGGACTGTGCCACCAGGATGCCGATACCTGCCTCAACCTCACGCGCAAACTGCTCGTCGCAGGTCACCAGATAGCAGGCCGCCAGCGGATCATGCTCGGCCTGGGCCATCAGGTCGGCCGCGACCACCATGGGCTTGGCCGTGGCGTCGGCCAGCACGCAGACCTCGGAGGGACCGGCGACCATATCGATACCCACATCACCCGAGACAATCTGCTTGGCAGCGGCGACAAAGGCGTTACCCGGGCCGGTAATCTTGTCGACACGCGGAATGGTCTCGGTACCGTACGCCAGCGCGGCCACGGCCTGGGCGCCGCCCACCATATAGATTTCGTCCACGCCGCCGAGCTTGGCCGCCGCGAGCGTATAGGGGCTAATCAGACCATCTTTTTGCGGCGGGGTCACCATGACCACGCGCTCAACGCCGGCGACCTTGGCGGGAATGGCGTTCATAAGCACGGTGGAAGGGTACTGCGCGCGACCGCCCGGTACATAGATGCCGGCCGCCGCGAGCGGGGTCACCTTAACGCCGAGCATCGTGCCGTCCGGGCGCGTGGTAAACCAGCTCTGCTCGACCTCGCGCTGGTGGAACTCGCGAATCTGGCGTGCAGCCTTTTCGAGCGCCGCGACGAAAGCGGGATCGAGGCCTTCGAGCGCGGCATCGATCTGCTCTTGCGGCAGACGGAAGCTCTGCAGCTCAACGCCGTCAAAACGCTGACAGTAATCGCGCACCGCGGCATCGCCGTTGGCGCGCACGTTGGCCACGATATCGCGGGCGGCGTCGACGATGTTTTGCGGCAGCACGCCCTTGCGGTTGAGCTGGTTGGTAACGAGGCGCTCACCGGGAGCAAGCTTGATAGTCTTCATATCGGTATCCCCTATCGGTCGAGGTTGTGTTCGAAAAACGAGAGGCCGGGCGGCGGCGTCAGTCGGCCCGCCGCCCGGACGTTGGGGCGCCCGTGCGCGCTCGCGCTATTGTGCCGAGCCCGCGACGGGCTCAAAATGCTTGTCCTTCACGGCAGTCGCCAGGCGATCGGCCAGGTTGCGAACGCGCGGGTCCAGGCGCGCGGCGCCCGGGTTGACAAAGAAGCGGGCCGTGCAGTCCATGATGCGGCCGGTGATGACCAAGTCGTTGTCGCGTAGGGTGGCACCAGTGGCGGTAATGTCCACGATGCGATCGGTCATGCCGACGATGGGCCCCAGCTCAATATTGCCATGCAGCGAAACGATGTCGGCGTTCACGCCGCGCTCGGCATACCAGGCACTCGCGATGCGCGGGTATTTGGTTGCCACGCGAAGCGACCCGCGACGGGCATAGTTGCGCTCGGCCTGACCGGCGCGCCATGCGGGTTCCGCCTCGATAAAGGTGCACAGGCCGTAGCCCAGATCGACCAGCTGTAGCAGGTTGAGGTCGGCCTCGATGAGCGAGTCCCAGCCGCAGATGCCGCAGTCGGCACCGCCGCAGCCCACAAAGGCGGGCGCGTCGCTGGGACGCACGATGACAAACTCGATATCGCCGACCGCGCCCTCGCCGGCACGCGTGTCGCGGCCGCGCACGATCAGGTGACGGCCGGGGTCGCGCAGCTCCGAGACATCCAAGCCCGCGGCCTCGAGCACGTCGAGCGTGTCGGCCTTGAGCGAGCCCTTGGGCACGGCGATGCGAAGCGGGCCCTCGACGCCACGACCCACGGCGTGATCGCCATCGGAAGCGGCGTCCTCGGCCGAGGTGCGCGCGGCCTCCAGGCGCTCGAGCGAAAAGGCGAAGCCCGCCGCCGGCACCTCGATGCCGTCGCCAAATGCGCCGGTAAAGATGGAGTCATAGCGTCCGCCCGAACCGACCGGATCGGGCAAGCCGCCGGCATAGGCCTTAAAGACCAGGCCCGTGTAGTAATCGAAAGAGTTCATGATGGAGAAGTCGAACGACAGCACCTGGGCGTCCTCGGGTGCCAGGCCCTCGACCAGGGCACGCAGCTCGCGCGTCAGCGGCGCGACGATACCGGCGGCCTCCAGCAGCGCGTCCACGCGGTCGAGTACCTCGGCACCGCCGTGCAGACGCGGCAACTCGCTAATGGCGGCCTTGACGGCATCGGACTCGGCGCTTGCCGCCACGCGGGCATCGAGGCCCACAAAGTCGTTGGCGTGCACGCAGCGCAAGGCCTCGGCGGCCAGCTCGCGATCCTCGCACGCCGCGAGCAGCTCCTTAAACGGACGCACGCTACCTGCGATAATGCGCGCATCGGGCAGCGCCAGCTCGCGCACGGCCTCGGCCACGAGCGAGACAATCTCGACATCGCCCGCGGTATCGCCCGCACCGATAAGCTCAAAGCCCAGCTGCGTAAACTGACGCGAGCCACCGGCATTGCGCTGGCACTCGCGAACCACCGGCGCCTCATAGCGCAGGCGCAGGGGCAGGTCGGCCGCGCGCATGCGGGTCGAGACCAGACGCACGATCGGTAATGTGTTGTCGGGACGGACCACCAGCAGACGGCCATCATCGTCAAAAAGCTTAAACGGCGTGTCCGCGATGCGGCCGCCATCCTCGAGTGAACCCTTGTCCTCGAGCAGCGGCGTTTCGACCGGAAGGTAATGATGCTCCCTGAAGCAGCCCTTCACCGTATATGCGATCTCCTCGCGCGCCTGAGCCTCCTCGGGCAATATGTCCCGGAACCCCCACGGTGTGGCCGTCATCTGGTGAGCCTCCTCATGCTGTGTTTCATATAGAGCAGAAGACCGGCATAGCTCCGCCGGTCTTCTGGGTACTTTAGCATACTAGAGTGCTTGCGGGGAAAATCCGTCGCAACCGCTCACACCGTATTCATCTGGAAACATAGAGTAGGTTGCCGCAGCCCAACCCCACCTAGGCGCCAATCGCACGACGATACTCTGCCATTACCTGCGCATCGGCAGCTGCGGGGTCGGCAAAATAGCGCCCGTCATAGGTCTCGGCCGAAACAACTCCGCGATAGCCGCGCGCCACCAGCCTATCCAGGTCAGCGCGCATATCGCGGTCGCCGTCACCCCAGGCAAGATGCGTCGTGCCATCTGCCGCAACATCGACAAAATGCACGTGGGCGACATCATCGCCAAGCAGGTCGAAGTAATCGTCGATGGTATCCCCCGCCACCGCCATGGCGCCCATATCCAGACACGCCTTAAGTGCCGGATGATCAACTGCCTCGATCATGCGCTTCGTATCGGCCGCCGAGTTCACGATCATCGACTCAACCGGCTGTAGGGCCTCGAGCACCAGTCGCACGCCGCGCTCTCCCGCATGCTCGGCAATCGCACGCAGCATCGAGGCGCTGCGACCCCACGCATCCTCAATCGGCTCGTTCAAAAATGCCCAGCCGCTCGAGACCATGACCTGCTCGGCTCCAAGTTCCGCCGCGATATCCACAACGTTCTTAAAGTACGCGAGCGTGCGGGCACGCGCCTCATTCCCGCGCGCCGCGATATTCCACGGCTTGGGGTTGTTCTGTTCGGGACAAAGCCCCACAATCCGAACCCCATACCGCTGTGACAGCTCCCGCACCTGCTCGATCGAATCGTATCCATGGCAATCGACATACAGATGCATCGCCCCGGTCCAAAGCTCGCAACACGTGTAGCCCGAGGCCGCTGCCGAGGAAAAGAATTCCTCAAGGTCAAAATAACGATGGCTGATATTCATGACGGCAAGCTGCGGATACTCCATCTTGTCCACCTTTCGGCAAAAGGGCGCCGCAGCACAATGTGCGCGACGCCCCCTCTTATATTGTTTTAATTATGACGGATACCCTACTGGACACCAAGCACTCCAAAGAACGCGCCGGCGATACTCACGAGTAGGATCACGAGCATGATGAGCAGCGGATTCATCTTCTTCTTGAGCATGAGATAGACAATTCCAAACAGCCCCATCGTGACAAAGCCCGGGAAGATTCCGTTGAGCAGCTCGGCGAGCGTCTGAGCGCCATCGCCCGCGCCGACCATGAGCGGAATGTCCACGGTGACCATCTCCATGGTCATAGCGCCGATCACCATGGCGCCCATGATAGAGGCCATCTTGACGATCGTGTCCATAATGCCCGATTCCTGGACCTTGCTGATCATGTCCGAGCCAAAGCGATATCCCACAAACGTCAGCAGGTAACGGATGATGTAGTGGGGGACGTTGAACACGAGCAGGAACAAAATCGGGCCAAGAATAGAGCCCTGCAGCGCCAGCGACGTGCCGACACCCGTTGCCAAAATTCGCAGCGTACCCCAGTAGAAGGCATCGCCCACGCCGGACAGCGGTCCCATCAAAGCAAGCTTGACATTAGAGATCGCGCTCGTGTCAAAGTTATCTTCGGTGGCGTTGACTTCTTCCATTGCGGCAGCAATGGACATGGGGAGCGTCGAGATATACGGCGTGACGTTATAGAGCTCCATATGGCGCTTGAGTGCGGCCTTAAAGTCCGCATCCTGCGGATACAGCTTGCGAAGGATCGGCATAAGGGCCCACATAAAGCCGATATGGCCCATACGCTCGTAGTTCCAGGAATGCTCATAGGGAATCGAGCGCCAGAACAGCTTCTTAAGGTCTGCGCGGGAAATCAGCCCGTTGTAAGAAGACTCAAACTTAAAACTCATCAAACCCACTCCCAATCGCAGGATCCTCGGTTGCCGCTGCGGGCTGCTCCGCCTTTTTCTTGTCACCCAAAACCGTCATCGCGACGACGATAATCGCGGCAAAGATCGCCACGCCCGTCGTGCTAATGCCAAAGTAGGCGACGAGGAAGAAGCCGGCGAAGAAGAACGGAGCCACTGTTTTGTTCATAATCATCTGCGCCAGCATCGCAAAGCCGAGTGCGGGCAAGAAGGCGGCGGCGACATCCATGCCGGTCTGAACGAAATCGGGGATGATGTTGAGCAGGCTGGCAACAGCATCGGCGCCAAAGAAGAATGCCAGGGGAATGATCAGCAGGCCGCACCAGCTCTGCGCGTAACCGGCGATGAGCATGTTGCGCGTGATGGCCTTGGTGTCTCCGTCCTCGACGTTTTTGTCGATACGGTGCACCAGCAGCAGCATGACCGGCTGGCCCAGGGCCGTATCGAGCGCCAGGACGATCGTTGCGATGGGAATACCCAGGGTCAGGGCCGCCGAAGCGTCCGCGCCGGCCTGCATGGCAAGAGATACACCCAGGATAGTGCCGGAAATCGTATCGGGCGGGTTATAGGCGCCGACCGAGATGGCGCCGACCATGGCAAGCTCCATCGTGGCGCCCATAATGGTGCCGGTCACCACATCGCCCATGACAAGGCCGACCAACGGTCCGAGCACAATGGGGCGCTGAAGGTAACTCGTACCGGTCAGCCACTCGAATAGCCCAAAAGGGCAATCAGGAAAATCAGGATCGTCTTGATAACCATGACAGCCCCTAACCGATGACCTTTGCGGCGTCAGTCTTCGCATCCGCCGGAATCATCTGAATGAACAGCTCATAGCCCTCGCCGAGTAGCTCCTTCACGTAGGCCTCGTTCTCGGACGTAAGGAATACGCTCGTCGAGACCTGGCGGGCATCCTCGCTAAAGGCCACATTGCCGAGGTTGATCTTTTTGACGCCCATCGCCTTGGCGACGGCACCGGCCTGTTGGATCGTCTCGCAAACCACGAAGAGCTTGTACTTGTCGGTCACACCGCTCTGGAGCGCCTTGACGGCATCCTCGGTGTTTTTGACGACGACCTTGCATCCTTCGGGCTTTGCAAGGGACAGGGCCTGCAGACGAAGCTTGTCGTTGAGGACCGTGTCGCTCACTAACAGGATGCAGTCGGCACCCAGAGCCGAGGTCCAGCTAACGGCAACCTGGCCGTGAAGCAGTCGATAGTCCACGCGAATCATCTGAATCATGATGTGCTCCTAACGATTAAAACTCATCGAGTTCGGCCTGCCCCAGCAGGTCGTTGACGTACTTGACCTTGGTGTCGTCCGCCTCGACGATCTGGCGAATGGCCTCATCGATCGGGGTGGAGTCGGGCACGAACAGCAGCTGAATAAGGAGCGGCAGGTTCATATTGGTCACAAGGTGCGTGTTGGGGCGCGTCTGGACGATCTTGGTGAACTCGTTGTTGACGCTGCCGCCAAAGAGGTCGGTGCAAACGACGACCTCATCGTCCGCGGCAAAGTCGTCCAGAATCGCCGCAGCCTCCTTGACCAGGTCCTCGTTTCCGTCGACATACATAGACAGCGCATGGACGTTTTCGCGCTCGCCGGAAAGCAGGCCGATGCTCTCGACGATTCCAGACGCGAAATGAGCATGGGACGCCACGATAAACTGCCTCATTCGATTCCCCTTTCTTGCGAACTTCGGCATAAAAATGCCCGGACGCATGCGCCCGGGCAGGGTGCTTCTTGATCAGTAGCTAATTTGTCGCCGATTAGTAATCGAACTGGTGATAGTAGCGACGGTAGTTGAGGTTGTGCTTGGTGACCGTCTCGTAGTAAGCGGCAAGGCGATCGGTGATCAGCGAGGAGAGGATCCACGGAGACACGATGACGCGGAACTCGTCGTCAAGGCCGGGGATCGCGAACTCGGCGGTGTCGATGATGTTGATGTCGGTGTCGCCGGTCACGCCGCGGGTCAGGAACGCGCGGACGCGCTCGTCGAGCTTGCGGTTCTCGTCCTCGCCCATGAACAGGAACACGGGGACGCCGGGCTCCACGAGCTCGAGGGTGCCGTGGAAGAAGTCGGCCGAGGTGATGTAGCGGGTGCGCTTCCACTGCATCTCCTCCAGGATGCACATCGAGAACAGGATCGTCTCGCCCCACAGGGCGCCGGAGCCGATGAACATGGTGTAGGGGGCCAGGGCGTACTTCTTGGCGAGCTCCTCGGCGCGCGGCTCGAAGCTCTTGCGGATGTCGACCAGGTGGGTCCAAACGTCCTTGGTCTGCTCGATGAACTTATCGAACTTGGGGAAGCAGCCGCGGCGGTTGAGCAGGCGCAGGCCGAAGCAGTCGGCGAGGTAGTAGCCCATCTCGCAGCCGCCGTTACCGTGATCGGAAGCCATCTTGACGCAGTTCTCGGCACCGACAGCCTGGCCGATGGGGCCCTCGGGCTTGGTCATGGCGTAGACGCGCACGCCCATGTCCTTCATCTTCTTGACGGCCTCGAGGACCTCGGGGGTGGTGCCGGACTCGGAGGCGGTGAGCACGACGGACTTCTCGGTCATGCGCTTGTGGCCCATGACGTTCCACTCGGCGGCGTGGATCAGGTAGACCTCGAGGTCGCGGTCGCCGAACTTGTTCATGAGGTACTCGAGCTGCATGAGCTCGTCCCAGGTGCCGCCGACGCCCATCAGGAACACGGCGTCGTAGCCCTCGTCGGCGACCTTGTCGGCGAGGGCGGTCATCTTCTTGCCGGCCTCGTAGACGTTCTTGCCGTCCTCGACGTAGCCCTCCTGGCTAAAGTGCATGATCTCGATCTTCTCGGTTTCCTTCATGGCTTTTCCTTTCTGCCCTGCACGCGAATCTATACATCGCGTTTCTTTTCGATACCAATTATAGACATACAGCTAACGTGTTTTTAATACCACTTTACAATCTGCTCCAATCCTCGGTGAACGGTCGAGATTCTCTGGTGAGTGGTCTTAAATTAGAATTTGATGTATAGCTAACGCCCCTGGCGTCTCCCTTGTGTGACAAAGAACAGCGTTCCTACCAGCGCAATAATGGTCGATGCCCCAAACAATACCGTCTGGACGCCCAAAGCCTCCGCCAAAAACGGAGCCGCCAGCAGCGGCACCACGCCGGCGCTCATCAGGCCAAAACGCACAAAGCCGGTAATGCGCCCCAGGTATTTGATGTCGGCGCGCTCCTGAATCAAGATCATCTGCAGCGGCTCCAGGAACCCCCAGGCCAGACCGTTAATCGCCTGACCGACAATCGCGACCCCCAGCATATCGGTGCCCACGTACACCATGGACCCAATGCCCACGGCCATGAGCGCGCCGAGCAGCAATCGCAGGTTGACATGGCGAGCAGAAAGCTTGGTCAGGATGAACGCACCCACCGAGGAAGTGAGGCCCACGACCGAGGACAGCCAGCCCAGCCAGACGATATCCACGTTGAGCACATCGCGGTAGAACAACGACTCCAGCGAATCGAACGCGCCGAACGCAAAGAAACCCAAAAAGCCCGAGATAAAGATGAGGCGCAAGTCGTGGTCGCGAAACGTAAGTCGCGCACCCTCGGCCATACCGCCCAGAATACCGCCCTTCGGCTTCTCCCCTTTTGCGGGAGCAACACACTCATGACAGCCCAAGGAGAGTACGGCCGCCACACCCATCATGCCCGCCATGAGCAGATAGACCGATTGCGTGGCAAAACAGCTCACGATGGCACCGCCGAGCAGCGGGCCAGCGGTATAGGCGATATTGCTGTAGAACACCATGAGACCGTTCACGCGGGTACGGCCCTCGGTGGTCGACTCTAGGTATCCCGGAAACGCATGCGTGCAGGTGTTGATAAAACCGCCCGCAAGTCCCAAGACACACGCGGCAAACACAAGCCCGGGGACAGACAACGGCGCCAACCCCACGCCAAGCGAAAGCACCGCCGTAATCACGCACGTCACAAACGACGTCCGACGCGGTCCAAAGCGATCGATGACCGAGCCCGACACCATATTGCCCACCGACGTCATAAGATTGCGCACGAGCGTAATGGCAGCAACCAAAAAGGCCGTGCCAGCCAGATCATACGTGGCCGCACCGATAAGCCCCAAAAAGTAGACCGCGTTGTTGGCGCACCACTGCAGGGACTCAATAAGAATCAGCCTGACCTCTGCCGGCGTCAGGCGCATTGCTTCGCGATCCTTCGCGAACATACGAACTCCTTCTATACAAAAAGGGGATGGAGGGCATAGGCCCGCTCCATCCCCTTTCCAGGTTGCAACGAAAATCTATGCAGCCGGGCCCTTACGCCAGCACGCCGAAGAACGCGCCGACGATGCCCACGACCA
>NZ_QSKB01000026.1:0-42345 GCF_003469085.1 Collinsella sp. AM29-10AC | reverse complement strand
ATCAGAACCACCCTTAAAAAGGGTGGTTTGCTCTTAGGGTATAACCCACGGGCCCCGGGCTCGCGTCTAAAGGCGCGGGCCCGGACTTCGTCCAGGCCTAGTGCATCTTGACCCGTGGCGCGCCGGTCGAACCGGCGGCATCACCCCCTCTTGAAGGGGTCCTCGTACTCCTTCACGCTCAGCTTGTCCAGTGCGATGTCGTGGGACTCCTGCTCCCTGATGTACTTGGCGATCGTCGCCTCGTTCAGGCCGACGGTGGACACGTAGTAGCCCTCCGCCCAGAACTTCCTGTTGCCGAACTTGTACTTGAGGCTGGCGTGCCTGTCGAATATCATCAGCGAGCTCTTCCCCTTCAGGTAGCCCATGACGCTCGCGACGCTGTACTTCGGCGGGATCGCCAGCAGCACGTGCACGTGGTCGGGCATCAGGTGCCCCTCGATTATCTCGATCCCCTTGTACTCGCACAGCTTCCTGAGGATCTCCCCTATGTCGCTCCTGATTTGGTTGTAGATCACTTTGCGCCTATACTTCGGCGTGAACACGATGTGGTACTTGCACATCCACTTCGTGTGGGAAAGGCTGTAGGCCTTCTGGGCCATGGCGACCACCCCTTCGACTCGAATTCTTGACGGCCTGAACAATCGTCAATATCGGTCGGAGGGGTGGCTTTGTAAAGCCGTTTGTCTCCACCCGCGTAGCGGGTGGTTTAAAGCTGGCCGCTGCGCGGCCAGCAGACTAAAGTCTTGAATAAAAAGCCCGCCGATCAAATGATCGACGGGCATAGGCATAGAGCATTGGTTCAATAAATGCCGAGCATCAACGTGTTTCCGGCTAGAAAACGTCCTTGGCAAACACCTTAGCGTCATTGGGGACCTGACAGATTTCGATGGCCACGCCATCGCCCAGGAGCTCTTGGATATGCTCGGCATCTTTCTCGGTCGCAAAGATCGCAGGGGTCGGATGAAGCGTGGTCTCAGGGGTCTTTCGGGTTCCGCCCAGATTGATCTCTTTGATGTCTTTGCAACCCTTAGCGAGACGATAGACATCTTCAATCGTCTCAGTGATGATAAACAGCGAATACTTGTCGGTAACGCCGCTGTTGAGCGCCTCGATAGCAGCGTCAACATCCTTGATGACGAGTTTAACGCCGTTGGGGCGGGCGAGCCTCAAGGCCGCCTTCCTCATGTCGTCTTTTGCCACAGCATCGCTGGCAAGCAAGATGCAATCTACATCCAAAGCGTGAGTCCAGGACATGGCAACTTGGCCGTGAATCAGTCGGTAATCAACTCTCGTAAGCTTAATCATCGTTATCATCTCCGCACGTGATAAAGGGAATGACAGGTGTGGCCCCTAGCTAGGGCTCGAACCAGAACTAACTAGAACTCTTCTTCCTCGGCGCCGGCAAGCATGTCCGCCGCCTCGCAAAGCTGAATAAACGAACGCGATCCCTCGACCGCGGCTTTGGCCTTGTCCGCATCCAGGGAGTCCAGCTGTGTAACCATTTCCACCAGCAGCGGCAAGTTCATTCCAGCGATTAACGTAAACGATCCGTCGGTCTGCCTCTGAATGAATTCGTTGTTTACAGAGCCGCCAAAGATGTCAGTCACGACAAACCAAGAGTCGGCAGGGTCCCTCGTCTCCATCCATGCATCAAGCAACGCCGCGACGTCCCTTGAATCGTCATCGACATAGGCGCACAGGCACTCGATTCGGTCGTTGGTGCCCATCAGAATCTCCAGAGAGCTTTTCATGCCTTGGGCGAGATAACCATGACTCGCTAGCAATATCTTATTCATAGTTCTCCAATACCAATAGGACGTACTATATTGTCATAACAAAGTATATTAGCAATCTACCCTACGTGGTGTGTCTATTTTCCAAATCCGCGAACGGTAACAATTGGTCGGTAAATCGACCAATCTATCGCTAATTTACAAATAGAACTTCAGTCGCTCGGTGCAGTACACCTGACGGGAGATAAAAAGCGGCTCGCCACTTGGGGCATAACGTCTATCGACAAACAGAAGCAGCGAAGAGTCCAGCTCCACGTTAAGGTATGCCGCCTCGAGCTCGCTCGCATAGCAGACCTCGAGCGTACGCGTGTTGGGACCCATCTTGATCCCCTGGCGATCGAGTACCGCCATCAGCGAATCATCGAGGGACTCATGCTCCAAAAAAGAAAGCGCAGCGGAATAGCTATTGGTTTCCAGCATCGTGGGCTTGCCATCCACAAGGCGCAGACGACGGCTACGCAATACCTTTTGGGTATCGTCTACGCCCAGGAACTTCGCGTCTCGCAGACTTGGGAAGTCCCAGCCCATTTCGAGAACCCTGGTAGACGCCTGTTTGCCCGCAAGCTGGCACGAATGGGTAAAGCTCTCACGGTCGTCCGCGGCATACATCTGCGTGTCCGACGAAACGAACGTGCCCTTGCCGCGGGCCCTCTCAACAAGCCCAGCATCTTCCATTTCTTTAATTGCGGAGCGAACCGTTATTCGGCTCACGCCAAATTGCTCGATAAGCTCCGCCTCGGTCGGAAGCTTATCTCCCGGGCGGTACGTGCCGTTGGCGATTGAATCAGAAAGCGCACGAACAATCTGTTTGTACAGGGGGATAACGCTATTTGCCTCAACCATATCAACCATACCTTTACAAGGAATCAGCAGCCTATAGATAAATGACTTATATTGTATTAGAACTTTTTAGCACTCCACGCCATTTCCTATAATGTTTTAGCAAACGAGGGGTTATTTTGCGTAAGCGGTGTAGAGTCCATCCATTTCCGCATACAGCTTCAATCTGATGGCGGTATATGCATCCGATAAGCCGATTGATTTTTATCTTCTACCTGTCTCACATTCATCCCTCGTCGTAGAGATGAATGTGAGGTGAGAGATACGTACTTGACGCGCGAGCGTGGATATTTGGACGGTTTTTGGGCTTTTGGCGGCCGATTTCGTCCGAAAATCCACGCTCATGCGGCAGACGTCCGAATTTCCACGCTCGTGTGCCAGAAAATCCACGCTCATCCGGCAGATTGGTCGAAGGCCCCATATGGGTATACTCTCGAGGATTCGACTCGATTCGCCCCCGCTGGGGCGCCAAAGGAGACTGCATATGCCCACTACCTCAACCGACCCGCGCGCCGCTGCTGCCGCGCTGCTGGTGCCCGGCACCACCTGCCACGGCTTTGCCGTCGAGCGCTGTGAGACCGTGCCCGAGCTCGACTCGGACGCTTACGTACTGCGCCATACCACCTCGGGCGCGCGCCTGCTGTACCTAGCGTGCGACGACGAAAACAAGGCCTTTGCCATTGGCTTTAAGACGCCGCCGGCCGATTCCACCGGCGTGTTCCATATTCTTGAGCACTCGGTACTGTGCGGATCGGCCAAGTTCCCCGTCAAGGAGCCGTTTGTCGACCTGATCAAGAGCTCCATGCAGACGTTCCTCAACGCCATGACCTACCCCGACAAGACCATCTACCCGGTCGCCACCACCAACGAGCAAGACCTGTACAACCTGATGGACGTGTACCTGGACGCGGTGTTCAACCCGGCCATCTATACCAAGCCCACCATTTTTGAGCAGGAGGGCTGGCACTACGAGCTGGACCTGCCGGAGGGCGCTGGCGGCGACGGCAGCGCCGCCAGCCTGCGCGAGGGCACGCTGCGCTATAACGGTGTAGTGTTCAACGAGATGAAGGGCGCGCTGTCCGACCCCATGAGCGTGCTGGACGACGCCGTCAACGCCGCGCTCTATCCCGATACCGCCTATGCGCACGAGAGCGGCGGCGACCCGCGCGCGATTCCCGCGCTCACCTACGAGCAGTTCCTGGATACGCACGCGCGCCACTACAACCCCTCCAACTCCTACATCACGCTCTACGGCGACCTGGACGTGGACCGCGCCCTGGCCTTTTTGGACGAACGCTATCTGTCGCGGTCGAGTGCCGCGAGCCGCCGCATGGACGCCGCCGTCGCCGCCGGCGAGGACCCGTCCGCGCTGGCGCCCAATCCGCTGGACGCGCAGGCGCCTGTGACCTGCGAGTACAAGCGCGTCGAGATGGCCACCACGCCCGAGAACGCCCTGGTAGGCCTGGGCCTTGTGCTGGGTAGCGCGCTCGACCGCAAGCGCACGATCGCAGCGGACATCCTGTTCGAGGCGCTGCTGGGCTCCAACGAGGCGCCGGTTAAGAAGGCTATCCTGGCGGCAGGCCTGGGCGGCAACGTGGTGAGCTACACCGCGGCCGAGTGCCTGCAGCCCTACGAGCTCATCATGCTGCAAAACGCGCAGCCCGGTGTGGCACGCGAGCTGCGCCGCGTGTTCCAGGACGCCTGCCGCGACCTGTGTGAGCACGGCGTTCCGCGCGAGCGCCTGGAAGCTATCATCAGCAGCAACGAATACGACCTGCGCCAGCGCGACTACGGTATCGCCGACGGCGTGGCCATTGCGTGCGACGCGCTGAGCACGTGGCTCTACGATGACGATGCCGCGACGCTGGCACTCAAGTATGGCCCGGTGTACAAGGAGCTGCGCGGCGAGCTGGACGGTAGCTACTTTGAGGACCTGCTGCGCGAGCTGGTGCTGGAGAACGACTACACGGCGCTCGTCGAGCTGGTGCCGGTGGATGCTGGTGCTGGCTCGGAGGGTGCCGAGGCCGCTGAGCTGGCAGCCAAGCGCGACGCCATGACCGATGCCGAGCTGGCCGACGTGGTCGAGCGCACGGCTGCGCTGCGTGCCGCGCAGGAGGCCGAGGACACGCCCGAGGACAAGGCCACGCTGCCGCGCCTGCGCGTGTCCGACATTGGCGAGGCGCGCCCCGAGCCGCCGCTGGTCGTAGACACGACCGCGCCCATCCCCTGCCTGCGCCACGGCATCCCCACCAACCGCCTGGCCTACGCCATGCAGTATTTCGACCTGAGCTGCGTCGCATTTGAGGACCTGCCCTATGTGACGCTGCTCTGCCGCCTGCTCAAGCAGCTGCCCACGCGCGAGCATTCGGCCGAGGAACTCGACAACCTTATCGCCGGCAAGCTGGGCTTTTTGAGCTTTACGACCGAAGTTATGACGCAGCCCGACGTGGACGGCGCGCGCCCCTACCTGCTGGTGAGTGCCGGCGCCCTGTCCGAGAAGATCGACGCGCTGGCGAGCCTGCCGCGCGAGGTGTGGTCGAGCACGCTGCTGGCGGACGCCGACGCCGACCGCGTGCGCGACGTGCTCACACAGATTCGCATTGGTCTTGAGCAGGGCTTTATCAACAACGGTCACTCGGCGGCACTCGGTCGCGCGATGAGCTACAGCTCGCCTTCGGCCGTGGTGCGCGAGCAGCTTTCGGGCGTGGATTTCTATCTGTTCCTGCGCGATCTGCTCGAGCACTTTGACGAGCGCCTGGACGACCTGCGCGCCAAGCTTGCCGAGCTGGCGGAGCGTATCTTTGTAGCCGATGGCTGCATGGCGAGCTTTACCGGCAGCGACGAGGACTTTGACGCGTACTGGGATGCCGCGGGTAACCTGGGGCTGGACGCTGGCGACGACGTCGATGCCGGCCGCGACGCGCTCGTGGTGCCGACGCCGCGCGACCGTCACGAGGCCTTTGTCATTCCCAGCGACATTTGCTTTGCGGCAAGCGCGTGCGACCCGCGTCGTCTGGGCATTGACGTGACGGGAGCCTGGGCCGTGGCTGCCAACGCGCTCTCCTACGACTACCTGTGGAACGAGATCCGCGTGAAGGGCGGTGCGTACGGCTGCGGATTCCGCGCAGCCGGCGAGCGCCAGACGGCGTTCTATACCTACCGCGACCCGGCAATCGACCCCTCGATTGAGCGTGTGGAACGCGCAGGCGAATGGCTCGGCAGCTTTGAGCCCGACGAGGCCGCCTTCGAGGGCTTTATCGTGAGCTGCGTAAGTGGCATGGACGCGCCGGTGAAGCCGTACGCGCTCACCAAGCGCCGCAACACGACCTACCTGGCCGGGCTCGATCCGCACGCGCGCGAGGAGCGTCGCGCCCAGATGCTCGCCGCCACGCCCGGTGAGCTGCGCTCGCTCGGCGCCGATGTGACGCGCATCGCAGCCGCGTCGCCCACCTGCGTCTTTGGCGGCCGCGACGTCATCGCCAAGAGCAACGCCGGCTTCAACGTAGTCGACCTGCTCGCCTAACGCACAAAGGTAGATTTTTGGGACATACCCGAAAATCTACCTTTTTCTTTAACGGGCGGGGTGGAGCGAGCCGGCTTTGGCACGGGATGCACCGCACCGCCCGCCGGTTTGTCTAAATCTGTAACAGTTGGGCAGGAATATGGGCTCAAAACGTTACAGATCGAGACAGTTCTGGATGACACCAGCCCTTTGTCTCGATCTGTAACATCTGAGCCCATTTTTGCCGAGTAACTGTTACAGATTTAGACAAACCACTACGGACGCTAGCCTCAGCCCAAACCACCACAAAGGTGTCCCCTTTGTGGTGGTTTGGGCCGTCATTATCGCGTTTGCCCAGATAAAACCTGCCAAAATAAACCTGTCCCTTTTTGGCAGGTTTCCCGCGGCTAGCGCACCTGGTAGGCGCGGGCGTTTCGCGCCGAGAGGAAGACCGTGGAGCCGTTATGGATGAGCGAGCTCACCTGCGGGGCGATAAGGCCCGCGACGCCTCCCGCCAACAGCAGCGAGTTGAGGCCGATGACCTCTCTAAACGATGCGTCCATGCGCTCCTCGAGCCCAAGCGCCAGACGGCGCAGCACCACGAGCGAGGAAAGGTCGCCGTCGGTGAGCGTGATGTCGGCGACCTCTTTGGCGATCGCGGTACCCGAGCCCATGGCCACGCCCACGTTGGCGGCCGAAAGCGCCGGCGAGTCGTTGACGCCGTCGCCCACCATGACCACGCGGCGCCCGGCCGCGCGCATCTGCTCGACCACGGTGTGCTTGTCCTCGGGCAAGAGGTCGGCGCGGAACTCATCGATCCCCGCCTTGCCCGCGATGCGCGCGGCGGCGTTGGCGTTGTCGCCCGTGAGCATCACGATATGCTCAAAGCCCAGCGCGCGGAGCTGTGCCAGCGCCTCGGGCGCGCCCGGCTTGAGCGGGTCCTGGATGCCGATTGCACCCTTGAGCACGCCATCGACCGCTAGGTAGAGCTTCGAGAGGCCGTCGAGCTTCTCCTCGATCAGCGCCCGCACATCGTCGGCGATCGTGACGCCCTCGTCCTCGACCACAAAATGCTCGGAGCCGATCACGCAGCGCTTGTCGTCGAGCGAGCTCGCAATACCATGCGCCACCAGGTACTCGACCTCGGCATGACGCTCGCGGTGCTCGAGCCCGGCCTCGGCAGCCGCATTGACCACGGCGCGCGCCACCGGGTGCGGAAAGTGCTCCTCAAGGCAGGCCGAGAAGCGCAGCACCTGCGTGCGGTCCCAGCCATCGAACGAAAGCACGTCCGCCACCTGTGGGGCAGCGGCAGTCAGGGTGCCCGTCTTGTCGAAGACGATGGTGTCGGCCGTGGCGAAGGCCTCAAAATGCTTGGAGCCCTTGACGGTGAAGCCCTCGCGCGCGCTCTGGCTCATGGCCGTGAGCACGCTGATGGCGCCCGTGAGCTTGAGCGCGCAGGAGTAGTCGACCATGAGCGCGGCACTCGTGCGCACCAGGCTGCGGGTCTTGAAGTAGACGCCCGCGGCGAGCAGGAAGTTCCACGGCACAAAGGCGTCGGCCATATGCTCACGGCGGCTGAGCGACTCGGCCTTTAAGGCCTCGGACTGCTCGACCAGGCTCACGATCGAGCGCAGCTTGGTATCGGTCGCGGCAGCGCGCACGCGCACGTAGGCCTCGCCGTCCTCCACGGCCGTGCCGGCAAAGACGTCGTCGCCCACGCTGCGCTCGATAGCCAGCGGCTCGCCGGTGAGCGTGGACTGGTTGACCATGGCGCAGCCCCATTCGACGGTACCGTCGACGGGGATGGGCATGCCGGTGCGCACCACGATGAGGTCGCCGGCGACAAGGCTCGATGCCTGGACGCGGCGCTCCTCTGCCCCGCGCACCGTGGCATCGCCGCAGGGGATGAGCTGCGCGTAGTCGGGCACATCGAGCAGCGAGTAGATGAGCTGGTTTTGCGACTGCGCACGGGTGTAGTCCTCGAGGAGCTCACCCAGGTTGAGCAGCAGCATCGTGCTGGCAGCGGTGCGCCAGTCACGCTTGAGGAAGGAGATGCCGATGGCCGCGGCGTCGAGCACGGGCACGTCGAGGCGCGCGCCGGCAAGAGATGCGAGCGCGGCCCTGAGAAAGCCGCGATAGCTCCAGACGGTATAGATCGTGGAGAGCGGCGCCGGCAGGAACCAGCGGCGGGCTAAATGTCCGCCGAGGAGCGTGGCGATATCCATGAGCAGACTGTTGGTGCGCGGCGCAAGCGCGACGGTGCAGTCGCGACGGGCCTCGTCCACGGCCGTGCGGTCGATAGCGGCGATGGCGGCGAGCGCCTGGGCGCGGGCGGCAGGGTCAAACGCGACGGCGAGCGAGCCCGTGCGCGGATAGACCGTCGCCTTTTGGATGACGGGATGTTGGCGGAGGGCGCGCGTGAGGGCGTCGATGTCCGCCTCGGGCACGCGACCGGCGAGCTTAACGCGCACGCGGCCGGGGACCTCGTGTTGGATGGTGTAGTTCATGCGTGAAGGCCTCTCTTGGTATGGGGCGTCAAACGTGTGCCCAAAAGAGCAGCAGCTGCGTCGCTTGGGGGCGATCGCAGCTGCTTAGAGTCGTTGAGACAAGCGTTGGGCGCGAGGTCTACTCGGCCTTGCCGCCCTCGACGACCTCCACGTCAACGGGGTTGTTGAGGTACTCGGCCTCGGCAACGATGTCGTCGACCTGGGCCTTGGCCTGCTCGACGATATCCTGGTAGCCGGCCTTGACGCGCATGCCGGCGGCAACGGTAGCCACAGCGGCACGCTTGGCGGTGTCGGACGCGAGGGCCTTGGGAACAACGACGCCCAGGACGGCGCCGGCGGCAACGAGCAGGGAGTGAGTCTTGGAAATGCTGACCATGAATGATCCTTTCGGACGTGTGGATAGAACGGTAATTAGTTCAGACTAACATTCTTTGAGTAGACGAGGATGCAAAGTCACCGTACGGCAACCCCGAAGGCGCGTCTTTTTGCGTTGTGCTGCTGAACTGGGGTTCAATCTACCCCGCAAGTGGGAAGGTAGGCCATGGTAACTCGCGTTATGCACATCTCGACCATAGTTGCGCACATGCAACAGTTGGCGGTGGCTAACCACCGGATTGCTGGCCGACCTAAGGGCCGGCGGTTGACCCGTTTGCCCTCGCGACGGAAGGGATAGACTTTGTAGCAACCGAACAGCTGCTTTGGAGGAATGCATGCTTAACGTTGCGCAACACAAACAAGCCGCCCGCGTCAAAGCGCTTGCCCGGCGCGACGACATCCCGCAGGCTCTCCGTGAGCAAAAGTCGGCCTCGATATCCTCCCAGCTCGCGGCAAAACTCGACCGGCTGCTCGACAGCCATCAAGGCGGCCCGGTAACCGTGGCAACGTATGCGGCAATAGGATCCGAGCCCGATCCTTCCGCATTTGCCAGCTATGCCGAGCGGCGCGGCTGCCGCGTCGCGTACCCCTGCATGCTCTCATCAGCCGAAGCCGCTGCGTGCGGCCAGCGCATGTGTATGAGGGCCGTCGCCGTCGGCGATGCGCCCGCGGCCCCGTTTATCGCCCGCCCCACGCGGGCCTTCGCGGCCACGGACATCGACAGCGGCCGTTTCCCCATCGTGTCTGACGAAACTCTCGACATGATCGTCGTGCCGCTCGTAGCTTTCGACCGCGCCGGCTCGCGCCTGGGCTACGGCGGAGGCTGCTACGACCGTTACCTGCCCATGCTCTCGCCCGCATGCCAAATCGTCGGCATCGCCTTTGACGAACAGCGCGTCGACCACGTCCCCACCGATGCCCACGACCTGCCGCTACCCAACATCATCAGCGCCTAACCGCTGGCAGGCCTCATTACACGAGCGCAGTCTAGTGCTCCTCGCCGGCGCGGGCCAGGTCGTAGGGCGTGGTCTGGTAGACGTAGTAGTTGAGCCAGTTGGTATAGAGCAACTGAGCCTGGCTGCGCCAGACGTTGCGCGGCTCGGCCGTGGGGTCGTCGTTTGGGAAGTAATGCGCCGGCACCTGGGGGCTGAGCCCGCGCTTCACGTCGCGCTCGTACTCCAGGCGCAACGTGTCGGTATCGTACTCGGGGTGGCCAAATACAAAGAAGCGGCGGCTGTCGGTCGACTTGACGATGTACAGGCCCACCTCGTCGGACACGGCCACGACCTCAAGCTGCGGCTCGGCCTCCACGTCCTCGCGGCGCACATCGGTGTTGCGCGAATGCACGGCATAGAAACGGTCGTCAAAGCCGCGGACCAGCGGGCTCTGCGGCTTCACCAGATAATGCTCAAAGACGCCGCTCGCCTTAGCCGGCAGGTCGTACTTCTGAATACCGTAGTGGTGATACAGGCCCGCCTGCGCGCCCCAGCAAATGTGCAGCGTGGAGTGCACGTGCGTGGTAGACCAATCCATGATCTGGCAGAGCTCGGGCCAGTAGTCGACCTCCTCGAACGGCATCTGCTCCACCGGCGCGCCCGTGATGATCAGGCCGTCGTAGTGGATGTCGCGGATGTCGTCGAACGTGCGGTAGAACGTCTCCAGGTGGCCGGCGCTTACGTGCGTGGCCTCGTGCGTCTTGGTGCGCAGCAGGTCCACCTCCACCTGCAGCGGCGTGTTGGAGAGCTTGCGCATGATTTGCGTCTCGGTGGCGATCTTGGTGGGCATGAGGTTGAGGATGAGCACGCGCAGCGGGCGGATGTCCTGGTGCAGCGCGCGGTACTCGGTCATGACAAAGATGTTCTCGCTCTCGAGCTGCGCGGCGGCAGGGAGGGCGTCGGGGATGCGAATGGGCATGGATGCTCCTTACGAGTCAGTTGCAGCTATGGTACAACGAGCGGGCACATCCGCGCGAGCACATCGCTCAGCGATGCCGTCAGCGGTCCAAATCACTCCAAAAATAGAGATTAAGGTATGTCCCAAAAAATCTACGGCGCTTTAGTCTAGCAAAGTGGTAGCAGGACGCTACAATGGTTCGACGCGAAAAACTCGGCCGAAAGGATACATATATGTACCAGACGCGTAAGATCGGTGTGGTCGGCCAGGGCCACGTAGGAGCACATGTCGCCAACAGCCTGCTTATGCAGGGCATTGCCGATGAGCTGTACCTGTGCGATATCAACGAGGCCAAGGTGACGTCCGAAGTCCAGGACCTGCGCGACTCCCTTTCGTTTGTCCCGTATAACACCAAAATCGTCAACTGCTACGACCACTACGAGGAGCTGGCTTGCTGCGACGTCATCGTCAACGCCGCCGGCAAGGTCGCGCTGGCCGCCGGCAACCGCGACGGCGAGCTGTTCTTTACCACCGACGCTGCCCGCACCTTTGCCAAGCGCATCGTCGACGCCGGCTTTGACGGCATCTTTGTGAGCATCTCCAACCCCTGCGACGTCGTGTGCACCGAGCTGTGGCACCTGACCGGCTACGATCCCAAGAAGATCATCGGCTCGGGCTGCGGCCTGGACTCCGCCCGCCTGCGCACCGAGATCTCCAAGAAGGTCGGCGTGAGCCCCAAGTCCATCGACGCCTACATGATCGGCGAGCACGGCTTTAGCCAGCTGGCCGCCTTTAAGTCCGCGACCATCGCCGGCAAGAGCCTTAACGAGCTTCAGGCCGAAAACCCCGACAGGTACGCCTTCGACCACATGGAGATCGAGGAGCTCGCGCGCAAGGGCGGCTATGTGACCTACCAGGGCAAGCAGTGCACCGAGTACGCCGTCGCCAACTCCGCCGCGCGCGTCTGCGCCGCCGTGCTGCACAACGAGCACGCCGTGCTTTCCGCCTCCACGCTCATGACCGGCCAGTATGGCGAGGAGGGCATCTTCACCTCCCTGCCGTGCGTGATCGGCGCCGAGGGCGTCGAGGAGGTCTACACGCTCGACCTTTCCGAGCACGAGCTCGAGGGCTTCCACAAGAGCTGCCAGCACATCCGCGACAACATCGCCCAGCTCGACTGGTGGGATGCCGAGGCCTACGACGCAAAGTAGGCCGCCGCTTGACGCGACACCTCGCTCATACGGACGCCATGTAAAGCGGGCCGCGCCGGAAACCCATCGGCGCGGCCCGCTTTTTATTGACCCCAACAGCATGCCTGCAGATTTAGGTCTAATACTTTTCCGCGAAGTGAACGAGCAAAAACGAGCCCCCGAAGCATCGACACTTTTCAGACGCCGTTTCCTGCGGTTTCGCCGAGTTTTTCCTGCAGTTTTGGCGTCAAAAAGTGTGGATGCTTCGGGGGTCCAAAACAGGTCGTTCACTTCGCGGAAAAGTATTCGACTTCGTTTTCGCGCAGACACGAATCCGGCCGCCACAATGCAAAACGGGGTCCGCGCGCAGCACAGACCCCGTCAAAAAAGATAATTCCCGGTGCCTAGTACTGCTCGATGCCCATGTAGCGACGAACCTCGGGGCTGTGGTCAAACACCTTGCCGCGGGCGGCGCGCAGCTCGCAGCTCATGTTGTAGAAGAAGATCGGCTCCAGGAACGAACGCACGCTGGCGGGCACCTCGCCCACGCCGTACTCGAGGGCGTCGAGCACCATAATCGTATCGGTGTGCGTGTTGAGAAACGCGAGCGCGCGCTCCTCCATGGGGCGGCACTCGCCCGCGCCAAGCTGCACAAAGTAGAACACGCCGGGCTCGGTGGCCTCGAAGGGACCGTGGAAGTACTCGCCAGAGTGGATGTAGCAGCAGTGCTGCCACTGCATCTCCATGAGCGAGCAGATGGCCATGGCGTAGGTCTGGCTAAAGTTGGGGCCGGACCCCAGGATATAGAAGAACTTGTGCTGCTGGCAGAGCTCGGCAAAGCGGGCGCCCAGCTCGGCGTTGACCTTCTCGCGGGCGGCGGGCAGCAGCGCATCCATCTGCTTAAGGCCGGCGTACATGTCGGCGAGCGCCTCGTAGCCCTCCTGCTGGTCGAGCAGCTCGGCAGCCATCAGAACACCGATGCCCTGCGGGACCTCGGCCTGCGACTCGCCCTTGCCCCACGGATAGACCCAGGTTGTCCACTTGCCGCTGTCGATCTTGGAGCCCGCATAGTCGGTCATGGTCACGACCTCGGCGCCGGCAGTCAACGCCATCTCGCAACCGTCGATGACCTCCTGCGTGTTGCCACTGTGGCTGCAGGCGACGACGAGCGACTTCGGCCCCAGGCTCTTGGGGGCCATCAGGCAAAACTCGCGCGCGGTGTAGACCGTCGAGGTAAACGTGGTCGCCTCGCGCTTGAGCAGTTCGTTAGCCGGCATGAGGTCGATCATCGAACCGCCGCAGGCAATCCAAAAGACGTTCTCAATCTTGCCCTTGCGCTCGATAATTTCCTGAACCAGATCGTGTGCGTTCATGGTGATGTCCCTCCTTGTGTGGCGGTTTCGAACGACGACAGCTCGTACCTGCGATCGTTCTATGTTGTTCTATTTATAGCATGCGAGCTGTCACAGGTGAAGTCGTTTCAGCAGATTTGTTCTATGTTGTTCTATCTATGGACGTTAGATGTCGAACACGTAGCGCGAGCCCACGATCTTTTGGCGCCCGAGCAGCAGGGGCCGCCCGTCTGCATCGGTAAAGTACGCCTCCATATAGAAGAGCGGCTCGCCGACCGGCACCTCCAGCAGCGGGGCCGCCTGAGCATCGGCAAGCGCAATCTCCACGGTGCAGGGGTCGGACTTGAGCGGCGCGCGGCCCGAATGCTCGGCAACGAGTGCAAAGATCGAGTTATCGGCAAGGTCCTCGTCGGCAAGCGTCTGCAGGTAGGGATGGTCGGCCAGCACAAAAGAGTTGTTCTCGAGCATGACGGGCACGCCATCTGCCGTGCGCACGCGCTCGACTACGATGAGCTCGCAGCCGGGCTCCACGCCAAAGAACGCCGCGTCCTCGCGCGTCGCCGCGACCACCGTGCGCGACACCAGGCGCGCTCCGGCAACCATGTCGTTGGCGGCGCAGCCCTCGGTAAAGCTCTGGACGTCGCCTTTCTGGCGAATCTTACGCTTGAGCTTGGGGGCGCACACAAAGGTGCCCCTCCCCTGCTGGCGGTTGAGATACCCCGCGCGCGACAGCTCCTCGATGGCGCGGCGCACGGTGATGCGCCCCACGCCGTAAGACTTCGCGAGCTCCATCTCGGAAGGAATGCGCGAGCCGGCCGCATACACGCCGCGCGCGATCTCGCCCTTCAGGTCGTCCATGACCTGCTGGTACAGTGGTACGGCGGATACGCCAGCGCGGTCGGTTTTATCGTCGGTTGCCATCGTTACGCTCCATCCCGCGCATGCTCGGACTCAAACTCTTCAATCGCCGCCATAAACTGCTCGCCAAAGGCGTCGGCCTTTTTCTCGCCGATGCCGTTGACCTGGATAAGCTCGTCGCGCGTCTGCGGACGCAGGCGGCACAGGCCGCGCAGGGCCTTGTCGGAGAAGACCATATACGGCGCCATCTCCAGCTCGGTCGAGATTTCCTTGCGCAGGGCGCGCAGGCGCTCGAACAGCTCGGCATCATCGCCCACGCGCGGGCGCTGATCCAGCTCGGCCTCCTCGCGCAGCAGATCCACCGCACGGCGGGCGCGGGCCGAGGCCTTGCGCTTGGACGCGCGACGCTTAACGGTAAAGGCAAACGCCTCGTCCTCGACCTCGCCGGCACGCGGACCCAGTCCCACGACCGGGTACTGTCCCTGTGAGGTGGCCAGATAACCGCGGCCGCACAGCTGACCGATGATGTTCTTAATGCGCCCGACCGATTCGCTCGACAGCTCACCGTAGCCGCGGTCCTCGTCCAGATGCATCTGGCGAATGCGCTCGGTATTGCCGCCGTGGAGCACGTCGGCGATGAGTGACTTGCCAAAGCGCATGGGGCGCGTGGCCACATAGCGCACGGTGGCGCGGGCCATATCGGTGACGTCCTCGACCTCGAACTGCGTGAGGCAGTTGCTGCAGTTGCCGCAGCCCTCGGCTTCGTCCGTGGCGGTGGCGCCCGCACCAGCCGCAGCAGCATGCTCGGCCGCGGCCTCGTCGCCAAAGTAGCGCAGCATGTATTCGCGCAGGCAGCCGGTGGTATTGCAGTAGCCCTCCATCTGGCTGAGCAGACGATATCGGTTCTGGAGCGCCCACGCGCGCTGCTCGTCGTCGAGCGTCTCGTCGGCCGCATCGCCGCGGTCGATCAAAAAGCGGCGCATGCGAAAATCGTTGCCGTTCCACAGCAAATGGCAGCTGGCCGGATCGCCATCGCGGCCGGCGCGGCCCGCCTCCTGATAGTAAGCCTCGATGCTCTCGGGCACGTTGTTATGGATGACGTAGCGCACGTTGGGCTTGTCGATACCCATGCCAAAGGCGTTGGTGGCGACCATCACCTGAATGTCGTCGTCGATAAAGGCACGCTGGCTCTGACGACGGGCGTCGTTGCCCATGCCGGCATGGTAGCGGCCCACGCGAATGCCGCTGGGGCCCAGAGCCTCGGCAAGCTCTCCTGCCAGCGCATCGACGGTCTTGCGGGTCGAGCAATACACGATGCCGCTCTCGCTCGAATGCGCGATCACATAGTCGCGCACCCACGCGGTCTTAGCCTTGTCGCCCATCTCCTCGCAGCCAAAGTAGAGGTTCTTGCGATCGAAGCCCGTCACCACCGTCGCCGGGTTTTGCAGGCCGAGCATCTGCTGAATGTCCGCACGCACGCGCTCAGTCGCTGTAGCGGTAAAGGCCGCCACGATGGGGCGCTGCGGCAGGGAATCGATAAACTCGCGAATCTGCAGGTAGGCGGGGCGGAAATCCTGACCCCATTGGCTCACGCAGTGGGCCTCGTCAATGGCCACGAGCGGAACGCCGATGCCGCCTTCGGCCGCAGCTTCCTGCGCAAAGGCCAGAAAACGCGGCTCGAGCAGGCGCTCAGGTGCCACATACATAAGCTGGTAGCGACCCTCGCGCGCCCGCTTGAGCACGGTATTTTGCTGAGCCGGCGTAAGGCTGGAGTTGAGATAGCTGGGGCGCGCGCCCGCCGCGAGCAGTGCGCGGGTCTGGTCCTCCATAAGCGACAGCAGCGGACTCACCACAAAGGTGATGCCGGGCAGCATGAGCGCAGGCACCTGGTAGCAAATGGACTTGCCGGCACCTGTGGGCATAACGCCGAGCGCATCGCGGCCGGCAAGGATCGCATCGACCATGCGGTCCTGCCCCGGGCGAAACGAGGTGTAGCCAAAATAGGCGCTGAGCGTGTCGAGCGCCATCTGCTGCATGCTATCGGTCATGGTTTCCTAACGTCCAAGTCATCTGCCGCCGATTATACGCCGCCACGCGGACCGCTGCCGTACGGCTGTCAGCCACGCTCATTCTGCGGGTAGTCATTGGGGACGTTCTTGAATGACTAGTCGTTTAAGAACGTCCCCAATGACTACCACGGCAACGCCGATGTTTTGGCGCAGACAGCGAAAGCCCGTCAGAGCGAGCAAGGTGCCTTGAAACAAGGCGGCATTGATCTTCTGATCATGCCGCCGAAGTTGAAAGGCAGATTGCCGCTCTGGCGAGCTTGCAGCGTCGAGCCGTTGCGCGGTTTGGTAAAACCGCGTAACTTACATCACCATGACGTAGCGGCTGCCCACGTAGTACTGCTTACCCATCAGGACCGGCTCGCCATTGGGGCCGATAAAGCCGGCGCGCAGGTTGAGCAGCGGGTCGTGCGGGGCAATGCCCAGCTCGGCGGCCTGTTCGGCGTTGGCGCGAACGGCCTCGACCGTGCGGTAGCCAACCGAGACAATCGGCGTTCCGCTAACACGCTCGACCTCGGCAAAAATCGACTTGTCCTCAAGATCGGCCGTCAACAGCTCGCGGTATGCATCAAACGGCACAAAGATGTTCTCCTCAAAGATGGGCTCGCCGTCGGCTGTACGTACGCGCTTGATGTGCAGCAGCAGCGCGTCCTTCTGCAGGCCAAAGAACTCCATCTCGTTTTGACGTGCCGGCACAATCTGGCGATCGATCACATGCGCGCCCGCCTTCATGCCGTTATCGGCGCAAAGCTCGGTGAACGTCTGCAGCGTCGAAGCGTGGAACTGGCGGTTGATGTGCGGCGTGGAGACAAAGGTGCCGCGGCCCTGCTGCTTAACCAGGTAGCCATCGGAGCACAGCTCCTCGACGGCGCGACGCACCGTAATGCGGCTCACCTCATACTGTTCGGCAAGCTCAAGCTCAGATGGAATGCGCTCCTTTGGTGCATAAACACCTTTCTCAATCGCGTCCTTGATCTCGTCGTAAATCTGCTGGTAAAGCGGTGCATTTTTGGGCGCTGGCATATCTGATCACTCTTATCAAAATATCGAAATAACTAATACGTATATAACGTCTTTTTATATGTTACCTTAGTTTGATAAAACGATACACCGCATACAGCAAATCTTTACTTGCCGTCGTCCTGCTGCAAGCTTTCCTGATCGTGCAGACGGGCCTGCCTGCTGGCCATGCGCGCGGGCTTGTCGGGATCGGGAACGGCCGTGGGCATGGGCTCGTCGACATGGCCGCCCCACCAGCCGCCCACAAAGTTAAGCGTGTGGAACACATTGATCACGGCGCCGGGATCAATGTCGCACACCAACTTGATGATGTCCTGGCTCTCGTAGGTCGAGACAACGGTGTGCAGCAGGTACATCTTTTCGCGGCTGTATCCGCCAACGACCTCGGCGCAGCTGATGCCGTGCTGAAAATGGTCGATATAGGCGTTCATGACCTCGTCGGCCTTGCGCGTCGTGATCTGCAGCGTCACGCGGTCGTAGCGACGGTAGAAGCTGTCGATGGTCTTGGTCGAAATAAACTGGAACACGATAGAATACGCCGCATTGTCCCAGCCAAACATAAAGCCAAAGATCGCCAGGATAAAACAGTTAAAGCCAAAGATGACGCCCCAGATGGTCTTGCCCGTGTGGTTGGAAACCCACAGCGCGATAAAGTCGGTACCGCCGGTGGATGCGCCGGACTTAAGCGCAATGGCAGCGCCCAGACCCGAGACCACGCCGCCAAAAATGATGAGCATGATCTTGTCGCCCAAAAACGGGGCGAAGTGAAAGATATTGAGAAACAGCGACGAAAGCACGACCTGCATCATCGAGAAGATGACGAAGCGCCTGCTGATGCCGCTCCAACACAGAAGCGCCACGGGGATGTTGAGCGCGAGCATGCCGAGCGAGATGTCGATATGAACGCCGCCGAGCGAGGTAACGCGATCGAGCAGGACCGCGACGCCGGTGAGACCGCTCGGAAGCAGGTCGGCGGGGCGAATGAACGCCTGGATCAGGAATGTCTGGAGAACGGCGGAAATTGTGACCGCCACAGCAGTGATGGCGCGGCGGACAATGGTAAGGCGGCCGAGCACGAGCACGCGGTCCGTGAGCTGATCGATGGCGTTCGCCACGTAGGCTCCTTTCGGAGGCAGATGTAGTTGTGGGGCATGTCGGCGATTGTAGCATGGAGCGCGAAAGGGCGCTTCAATTCACCCGCTCTCGACAACCAAAACGAGCCAGCATCTCCCCAACCAAAGAGCCCAAATTCCAAGTGAGTAGACTATTCGCGACCTGTCGAGCACACCCAAAACAGCCACCTCTGTGACCTGCAGTTTTACTAAGGCAGATTCGCTTTGTGCTCTGCCTGAGCTGAAAAGTCTACTCACTTAGTCTGAATCGGAGCCAAACGGATCAAATCGAAGCCAAAATGAGCCGATCTGCCGCAAAAGACGCGTGAATCGGTACTTCTCGTAGCGAATTGACGCTATAAAGCGGTCAGAATGTCGGCGAGGCTATCGATGATGGCATCAGCGGCGGACTGATCCAGGTTGACGCCCTCGTGCGGGCGCAGCGCCAGGACGCGGGCGCCGGAGCGCTTGCCGGCCTCGATGCCCAACGGCGAGTCCTCGATAACCAGGCACTCGAACGGCTCAACATCCAGCGCCTCCATGACACGCAGGTAGATCTCGGGGTCGGGCTTAAACGCACTGCACTCGTGACCGCTGATGGTGTAATCCAGCACATCGGCGATACCGGCAATCTCCACCAGCTCGTCAATGAGCTCGCGATAGGACGAGCTCGCGATGGCACACTTGACGCCGCGCTCGTGCAGCTCGCGCATCACCGGCTCCGTCTGCTCGTTGAGCAGCTCGGCATACGGAACAGGGTGAACCGGGCTGTAGACCTGCTTGTACTCAACGCGCAAGCGCTCGCGCAGCTCAACATCGTCGGGCACCAGCGACTTCCAGATGGCAGGCTCGTTAGACCCCGAAAGATCGGGGATCTCGTCAAAGTGGAACCCCTTTTCCTCCATAAACGCCACGCGGCGACGGTTGTAGAACCACTCGGTATCGACCAGCACGCCGTCCATATCAAACAGCACTGCCTTGATCATACGCATCTCCTCCCACCTGCCAAAAAGGGACAGGTTTATTTTGGTAGGTTTTATCTGGTGTTTTGCGACGCGACAGACACGCCCCCAAAGCAAAAAGGGGACGGGGCGCAAACCCCATCCCCTCTCAATCAACCCGTAAGGTCTACTTACTTGTGATTAGTAGGAAAGCTTCCACATGTAGCGACGCATGGTCAGCGGGTGCTGACGGGCCTCGGCGATCTGGTTGCCGTACTCGCGCATAACGGCGAGGTGCAGCAGCGGGTTGAAGTAGGTGATGACGCTCGCGGGCACGGCGTCAGCCAGGCCGTAGTCCTTGGAGTCGATCAGAGCGACCTTGGCGCCCATGCGCTCAAGGAAGGTGAGGGCGCGGGCGTCCATCGGACGGGTAGCGCCATCGGACATGAAGAAGACGTAGGGCTTACCCTCGGTGGAAACCTCGAACGGGCCGTGGAAGTACTCGCCGGTGTTGTAGGCGGCGGCGTCGATCCACTGCATCTCGGTGAACAGGAAGGCGGCGTGAGAGTAAGCCATCTTCTCGGAGGCACCGGAGGCCATGAAGTAGATCATCTTGTCGTTCTTGAAGTCCTCGGCGAACTTCTTGGCGAGCTTCTTGCAGTGCTGAGCGGCGTTCTCGCAGAGATCGAAGACGTTGGTGAGGCCGGTGATCATGTCCTCGTAGTGGTCATAGCCCTCGGTCTGCTGAAGGATCTCGAGAGCAAGAGCGATGGCGTAGCCGGGCTTCTCGCACTTGGCAGCGTAGTTGGCGTGGAAGCCGTGAACGATGACGTGGTCGGCGTCGACGGTCAGAGCGGAGCCAGCCTTGTTGGTGAGGGAGACGACCGGGCAGTTGTGCTTCTTGGCGGTCTTGTTGGCCTCGACGGTCTCGGGCGTGGAGCCACCGAGGGAGCAGGTGATCACGAAGGTGTGCTCGTTGACCCAGGAAGGCGTGTCGTAGTTGAACTCGTTAGCGGTGAAGATCTGAACGTTCAGCTTGTCCGTGTTGTTGGCCAGGAAGTACTTGGCGGGGTAAAGGTCGGACATGGAAGCGCCGCAGCCGACGAAGGCGACGCTGTGGATCTCGTGGTTGGACAGGACGTCAGCGACGATCTGCTTAGGGAGGTTAAGGTCGATCTCGTACATCTGACACATTCCTTTCGATTTTTGCGGCGCCACATTGCCGGGCGCTCGCAGGGTTACCGTGATTTGGACCGAGTCGCCGGCCCGTTGAGGATGTGTCAAAGGAACTGTCCCTTTGACACATTTAGGGATGGAAGCCTGCCTGGGGTATGGGATGCCAGGCAGGCCCCCGGGGGAAAGCGATTAGGCGCTTGGTCGCGACTACGCCAGGATGCCGGCCGCGGAGAGGGCGATGCCGCCCACGATGGCGATCACGAGAAGCCAACCGGTGTTGACGTTCTTCTTGATGAGCCAGTACATAAGGCCAGTGAGGCCAAGGGAAATCATCTGGGGCATCATGCCGTCCAGGATGTCCTGGATCACGACGGTGCCCTCAGCGAACTGCAGCGGGGTGGTGGCGCCGATCAGCGTAGCGATCATGCCGCCCACGGACATAAGACCCACGATACCGCAGACATACATGAGCTTCTCCATGAGGTCGCCGCCCTGGAGCTTGCTCAGGTACTCGTGGCCGCCCTGATAGCCGATCTTGGCTGCGAACCAAGTGATCAGCACGGAGGGCACGATGGAGATGAGCATGGCCAGGATCGGGCCCATGATGGAGCCCTGCTGAGCCAGCTGAACACCCAGGCCAAAGGCGATAACGCGGATGGTGCCCTGGAAGAAGGAGTCACCGATGCCGGAAAGCGGACCCATAAGGGAGGTCTTGACCGCGTTGATCGAATCGGGGTCGAAGTTCTCGGGATCCTTGGCGTACTCTTCCTCCATGGAGGCGGCGAGGCCTAGGATGAAAGCGCTCGTCTGCGGGGTGCAGTTGTAGAACGCCATGTGACGGTGGTAAGCCTCTTTCTTAGCAGCGAGCTGCTTGGGGTCGGACTCGTCCGGATAGAGGCGATCGAGCGTGGGAACCATGCCGTAGAGGAAGCCCATGTTCATCTGACGCTCGTAGTTCCAAGAGGCCTGGATGGCCCAGGAGCGCCAGAAGAACTGGCTGACCTTCTTGTTCAGGGACACGTCCTTGGTTGCGGTTGCCATAGTGTGTTCCTCCTTAGTCTTCGTCGTCTTCGAGCGGATCGTAGTCGGAATCGACACCGGCGGCTGCATGGGAACCGTTGAACTTGAAGCCCATGAAGACGACAGCCAGGCACACACCGATCAGAGCGACCGCGATGACGGACAGGTTGAGGTAAGCGGCGAGCAGGAAACCGATGAACAGGAACGGAGTCATACCCTTCTTGATCATCATGGTGAGCAGCAGGGCCAAGCCGTAGGCGGTCATGATCTTGGTCGAAACGTTAAGACCAGTGGACAGCCACTCGGGAACCATGTTGACGATGGCCTGAACCAGGTCGGTGCCAACAAAGACGGCGAGGAAGATCGGCAGGAAGTACATGACGGCGTATAGACCGGAGCCGGCGCAGATGTGCATGCGATAGGCGGTCTTGAACTTTCCGTTATCGATCGCGCTATCTGCCACATGGGTGAGGGCGGCGATGATGGAACGGAACACGATGCCGAGGAGCTGACCCAGGACGGCGACCGGGATGGCGATCGTCATGGCGGTCTCGGCGGAAGCATCGGTCAGGCACGCAAAGGCAGCGGCCACGATGCCGCCCAGGACCATATCGGGCGGAACGGCGGCGCCGACCTGCACCAGGCCCATGGACACGAGCTCGACGGCGGCACCGACGGCAAGGCCGGTGGGCACATCGCCCAGCAGCAGACCGACGAGCGTAGCGCCAACGAGGGGCTGCTCGAAGTTAAGACGACCGAGCAGGCGGGAGTCCCACATGCAGAACACGCCGACGAGGCCGACGAGCACCGCACTGATGAACGTATTCATACCCTTCTCCTTTCAGTCAGGCAAAAGCCTGGTTGATTACAGCTTGGCGTCGATGTCGACGCTCTGATACGTGGGGGTCTGCTGGACGTAGAGCTTGATGCCCATGTCGAGCAGCTGGTTGACGTCGGCCTTCTGGGTGGCGTCGAAGAAGACGGAGCTGTCCTTGCCGCCGATCTGATCGGCACCGTCGTGGTTGGCGGTGGCGCCCAGGTTGATGGCGTCGAGCTTGTAGCCCTGGCAGAACTGCAGCATCTCGGCCGTGTTGCCAAAGACGAACATGACGCGCTCGCCGAGGGTGTTGAGCTTGTCCATCTTGGCGAGGGCACGCTCGACGGTAAAGACGTTCAGGCGCACGCCCTGGGGCTTGGCAAGCTTGAGAGCGCCCTTCTTGATGTCATCGTTGGCGGCAGCGTTGTCGACGACGATGATGCGCTCGGCCTGGACCTTGGTGGTCCAGGTAAAGACGACCTGGCCGTGCAGCAGACGGTAGTCAAGACGCGCGAGGACAATCTTGGCGGGACCGGAGCTGTGACGGGACGCCTTGGCCTTCTTGGCGGGAGCCGCGGCGACCTCGACCGGTGCGTTGGGGTTGGTCAGACCGGTGCGGGCCTCGTTGATGAGGGCCGCGAGCTCGGCGCCCTTGACGGGGACGGGGCTCATAGCGAGCGTGAGCGCCAGCGGGATGTTGAAACCGCTGACAACCGTGAACTTCGTGCCGTTCTTGGAAAGCTCGACCATGCTGTTGTTGACCGAGCTGCCGAGCATATCGGTCAGCACATAGACGGTGTCGTCCGCGTTGAACGTGGCGATCATGGCGTCCACCTTATTGGTGATGGGCTCCTTGTCGTCACGAGCAAGCGACACGACGTGGACGTTCGACACGTCGCCGAGAACCATCTCGAGCGTGTCTTTGGCGCCTGCGGCCAGGCCGCCATGAGATGCGAGAATGATCTGATTCATCTTGCCTCCTCCTTTTCGTTATGGTCATTATAACGTCTTATACGTTGCTTATATTGCTAATTAGTATAAAGACCGTTCGCGGGTGAAAATCGACCGTTGACGGGTTTAACGTACTTGAAACGTTGGGGCTGGGTAGGCCGGCGCTGGCTGGATAATCCCAGGTCGGACGCCGTGCGCAATCCCTTATCGCACGAAGTACCAGGGGCTTTCCTGCACGGTGGGCTCCAGCGCGATGCCGGTGCGTTCCTTAAACAGATCCATGTCCTGAGATTTTTCGGTCCACCACGCGTTGGGCTTAAAGGTCATGCTCTCGACAATACGTTTGGCAATGACGCTGTTGCGCAGCTTGGAGAAGTCGGTGTTCATAATCAGGATAGACGCGAGCACCAGCACGATGCCCAGGACTTTGATCGCACCGGCGGGCTCGGCGTAGACACCAATGCCCAGCAGTACGGTGACGACTGTCTCGAATGACATTACGACGGGAACTTTCGACGTCTCGAGCCCCATGGACAGGCCCTGCATATATAAGATGTAAGCCACGGCTGTGGGGATGAGTCCAAAGCCAAGGAACAGCAGCAGCAGCTGTGGCGACATTGCCGCGGCGACATCCGGCCACGGAGCCGCGATAGCCGCCATAACCGCACCGCCAAAAACAAAGCCCCAAAACGTGACAGCCAGCGGGTGGACCGTCTTGGTTGCTATTCGGCTAAACACCGCGAGCGACGCACCACAAAGGCCTGCAATCACGCCCGACGTGACGCCCCAAACCGAAAAATGAAAACCGGAAAGGTCGCCATTGGTCACTGCAAGCACGCAGCCAACGATGTTAAAGACAATGGCAACGAGCTTGTTGGGGGTCACGTCCTCGCGATAAAGCACGCGGCCAAGCATGACGCCAAACACCGGCGAGGTGTAGAGCAGCACCGAGGCCGTGGACATGCCCACCTCGCCCATGCACTCGTAATAGCAGGTGTTGGCGGCGGCCAAACCGACGATACCGACAAGCGCGCAGGGAACAAGCTCTTTAGGGCTTGCCTTGAACAGTGCCAGGGGACCCGATGCCTTTCCCTCACGAGCACCTCCCTGGCAACCCATGAATGCCAAGACCGGAGCCATTAAGACGGCACCCGACAACAAGCGAAAGGCAGCCATACTCTGGGACGTAACGCCCATGGCCGAGATGCCGTTTACAAAGATTCCGATGCTGCCCCACATAAGCGCGGCGATCAGCACCAGCACATAGCCCAGATTGCTTTTCTTCAACGCAGCCTCCTCGGTATTGTTTCCAATATGTTTCACACTACGTTATAGTCGTTATATACATTTTTCAAGGCACAAATCGGCAGACGGGAAAATCTGCTTTTCCGCTACAACCCATTAGTGCAAAGAGGCCAGGTTCATATGCACCAACTTGGTGCATATGAACCTGGCCCCAATGCACCAACCCCTTAACAAACACGACGACGCCGACGTTTTGGCAACGTCAGCGAGCGCCCGTCATTTGAGCCAAGGTGCCGTGAAATGAAAAGGCGCTGACCTTCTGGTCGCGCCTTTGAAATTGAACGGCAGATTGGCCAAATGCCGGGCGCGCAGCGTCGAGCCGTTACGCCGTTCGGTAGAACGGCGTAACTAGTAGTCCAGCTTCCACATGTAGCGGCGCGTCATGTAGTCCTTGTGGGTAACGGCAGAGAGTGCACGCATGTACACGTTGTTGAGGATCGGGGCAAAGATCAGGTGGTTGAAGTACTCGCTCACGCTGTCCTTGATGTCGTTGAGGCCGAGCTCCTTGGCGTCGAGCTGATAGACGCGCTCGCCACCGTACTGGTTGACAAAGCGGATGCCGCGCTCGTCGTTGCAGCGGCTGCGGCCGACGCTGATGAGCTGGAACAGCGAGGTGCGCTTGTCCAGGATCTCGAAGGGGCCGTGAAAGAAGTCGCAGGTGTTGATGGTGCAGGAGTCGATCTGCAGCATCTCCTGCACGTTGCAGATGCTAAAGACATAGGCGGCGCCAAAGAGCGGACCCTGAGCCATGACGTTGATGCAGGGCTTGTCGGCGTTCTGCTCGGCCCACTTGGCAGCGAGCGGACGGGTGTACTCGACGGCCTTGCGATAGATGGGATCGACCAGGTCGAAGGCGGCCATAGCGGTCTCGTACTCGGCATAGCCCTCGGTCTGCTGCGTAAGCTCCATGGCGATCATGGTCACGACGGCGGAGTTGGTGCGGCCCATGCAGGACTCATCGACGGCCAGGCTGTCATACTGGATCTTGTAGTCGCAGACTTCGGTGAGGCCGGACTCGTCGACATAGATGGCGATGGTGCTGGCGCCGTGATCCTTGGCGACCTGGGCGGCGACGATGGTCTCTTTGGTGCCGCGCATGGACACGACGACGGCCAGGGTGTTCTCGTTGACGTAGGCCGGGGTGGCGTGCACGAACTCGTTGCTGGTGTAGCTGGAGCTCACGACCTGCGTGGCCTCGTGCTCCATAAAGTACTGGGCAGGATAGTTGCCGCCGTTGGATCCGCCAGCGCCGATCCACACGACGCGCTTGATGCCGCCCTTGTCCGCCTTGTCAGCCAAAACCTGGGAGACGACGTCCTTAACCTGTTCCTGAGTAGTCATCGTGCATCAGCCTTTCTTCTCGTTTGATGCTCTCGATGGCATACAAGTTACATACATGTTTTGGTTATGTCGACTAGTTGTATGCTATATTTGTCTTAGAAATTTTGCTGGTAAAGTTTTCGACAATCCATTACCAGCGGTTTTGTTGTCATGTTGGATACATGCTTGGTTCAGTAAGCATATAAGTTAGATACAGGTTATTCGCATGAGCACTTCGTCAAAAAAGAACTTGGCCCAATACGAGCGTCTGGCGGGTACGCTGCGTGACCGCATCGCCGCCGGCACCTACGCACGCGAAGACAAGCTGCCGTCCGAGATGGAACTCATGGACGAATCGGGTCTGTCGCGCAGCACCGTGCGCCACGCCCTTAAGGTGCTCGTTGATGAGGGCCTGGTGCGCACCGAGCGCGGGCGTGGCGCCTTTGTGGCCGACACGCCCGCGCTCCACGAGAACAACCTGATGTTTTCGAGCTATACCAAGCAGGTCGAAGGCCAGGGCATGAAGCCCACCACGCGCACCGTGGACTCGGGCTTTGCCAAGGCGGCCGGCAGCATAGCTAAGTTCTTTGACGCCGCCGTGGGCAGCAAGCTCGTCAAACTTGTCCGTCTGCGTTATCTGGACGATGCGCCGCTGTGCCTGGAGACCACCTATCTGCCGCCAAGCTTCGAGGCACTCATCGACCGCGATATCAACGGTTCGCTCTACGCCACGCTGCGCCAAGAATTCCATCGCGCGCCGGCACAGGGGCACAAGACCTTTGAGGTGTGCTATGCCTCGCAAAACGAGGCGTTTTTGCTCAACGTCGAGCGCGGGCAGGCGCTGATCCTGATCACCGACTACGTCTACGACACCGACGGCCGCCCGCTGCACATCTCCAAGCGCATCCAACGCACCGACCGCGCCAAATACACCGAGCCCATCGGCTAGCGCGCCAAACCAGGCAAAATGCACCTAATATACGTTTTACCTGCGGTTTTTATAAAATCTCAAACCAGCATGGCGCAAATGCCAGCATCGCCTGGCAACGCACGCCGTCCAAGCTCAACTGTTCCTGTCCAGAATATCCAGCACCGTAAACCTAAGTGAGTAGACTTTTCGCGATCTGCCGAGCACACCCAAAACAGCCATCTCTGTGACCTGCGGTTTTAGTAAGGCAGATGCGCTTTGTGCTCGCCCTGCGCCAAAAAGTCTACTCACTTAGCTCGCAAGGCGTCCCGAGGGGACGATTCAGGTCAAAATAGCATACGAACGCCGTGCTTCTTGCGGCGATTTGATGCCACAAGACAGCCAAAAACCTGCCAAAAAGGGACAGGTCTAGTTTGGTCGGTTTTATCTGGAGCTTTGCTGCATCCGCAGGTCAATCGCCTTGGTCATACACACCCAAAACAAAAGCCGCCGCGAAGGTATCCGCATCCTTCGCAGCGGCTTGCAACGTTTGCCCAGATAAAACCTGCCAAAATAAACCTGTCCCTAAATGGCAGGTTTGGGGAGGTCGGGGAACCAGGTCGGCTTGGGTTGGTTGGGTGTGCGCTCGGCTAGGACCAGCTCCATCCAGCACATGTCGTACCAGCGGCCGAACTTTTGGGCGCAGCGATCGAAGGCGCCCACCAAACGGTAGCCCATATGGGCATGGAAATCCTGACTGTTGTGCGTCAGATACTCGTCGTCATTGTCGTGCGGCACGGCAATGAGCGCGCACATGTTGGTGATGCCCATCGCGACCAGGCATTGCTTGAGCGCATCGTGCAGCTTGCGGCCCAGCCCGCCGTGGCGCACATCGCGCGCCAGGTAGATCGAGGTCTCAACCGACCAGTCATAGGCCTCGCGGCTGTTGAGCGGACTCACATAGGCATAACCTACCGGACGCCCGTCCAGCTCCATCACCAGATACGGATAGCGCTTGAGCGTGCGCTCGATGCGCCCGGCGAACTCCTCAACGCTCGGCACCTCGTATTCGCAGGTAATCGCCGTCTGGCGCACATACGGCTCATAGATGGCAAGCAATGCCGGCGCATCATCGGGCGTCGCCAGGCGAATCGTCGGCTCGGACATCTTGGCCATACAGCCCCTCTCAAAAGCAAAGGCCGCCTTGCGCCAAACCCAGGCGCAAGGCGGCCCCTCGTCATTACATCAACCTACAGGACAGCCGCCAGCGCGTCGATGTCCTCCTGTGTCGTGGCCCAGCTGGTGCAAAAGCGCACCACGGTGTGGGTCTCGTCGTACTTTTCCCAGTACTCGATCGAAGCATGCTCGCGAATGCGGGCCATGTCCTCGTTGGGCAAAATCACAAACTGCTGGTTGGTGGGCGTCTCCAAGAAGAACTGGTAGCCGCGCTCATGCAGCACGCGACGAAGCGCCTGCGCCGTCTCAATCGCCTGGCGGCCAATCTCAAAATACAGGCCGTCGGTAAAGAGCGCCTCAAACTGAACGCCCGTCAGACGGCCCTTGGCCAGCAGCGCTCCGTGCTGCTTAATGCGCGGAATGGGGTGTGCCGGAGCGTGCATGCCGCAAAACACCACGGCCTCGCCGCAAAGCGCGCCGCACTTGGTGCCGCCAATGTAGAACACGTCGCACAGCTGCGCCAGCTCGGGCAGGGTAATGTCGCACTCATCGGCCGCCAGCGCATAGGCCAGACGGGCGCCATCCACAAACAGCGGAATCTGGCGCTTCTGGCACACCGCATGAATCGCCGCAAGCTCGGCGGCGGAGTACAGCGTGCCGTACTCGGTCGATAGGCTCACGTACACGGCACCTGGGAACACCGTGTGCTCGTAGCTCTCGTTTTCGTAAAACACCTGGATATAGCTGTCGAGATCCTCGGCATGCATCTTGCCCTCGTAGCCGGGAATGGTAAGCACCTTGTGGCCGCCAAACTCGATGGCACCCGCCTCGTGGCAGGCAACGTGGCCGGTCTCGGCTGCAACGACGCCCTCGTAGGGCGCAAGCAGCATGTCAATCACCGTCGCGTTGGCCTGTGTGCCGCCCACCAGAAAAAACACGTCGGCATCGGGTACCTGACAGGCCTCACGAATGAGCTGCTTGGCACGCTCGGTGTGCGCATCGGTACCGTAGCCGGGCTGCGGCTCCATGTTGGTATCGACGAGCGCCTGCAGCACTGCCGGATGAGCACCGTGGGAATAGTCGTTGTTGAACGCGAGCATGGCAATCCTCTCTAGCCGGGCATGGGCCCGATGATTTAAACGCCGCTATTGTACGCCGCCCGGATAGGCAATGCGCGCGGCAAGGCACTCAAGTGCCAGCACCAGGGCAAAGCCGCAGCTCACGTCAGTCAAAAAGTGCGCACCGATCACAATGCGGCCAAAGGCGACGAGCGCCGCAACCGCAGCCGCCGTCCAAAAGACCACGCGACGGCGCGACGGCTTTTCCTTAAAGGACGCCGCAGGAAGCCCGGCAAGCATAATACCGATCGCCGCGTGCGCCGTGTGTCCGCTCGCAAACGACTTAAAGCCGTCCTTGATCACGCCGGCGGCGATATAGGCCCACTTGTCGGGGTTGCCGATCACCCACCACGGCTGAAAATCGAGTCCCTGCGTCACCTCGATCACGCGCATGCGCGGGCGCGACCACAGCGGCTTGACGATCACGTTGAGGATAATGACCTGAGCGACCCACACGGCAAGCACCATCAACGCCCAGCGCGTAAGCTCGTCGGGCTCGGTCGTGCGCGTGAGGCGATAGGCGATGAGGTTGGCGACGATGACCAGCACAAACGTCAGCACCAACTGAAACGCGATGAGTTTGCCGCCAACCTTCAGAGACGAAACGATCTCATAGCCGGCCAGGCCAACGTTGACAAGGACGCCGAGCACGGCGAGCCATTTGCTCCCTCTGGAATCGGGACGCACCGCGCGCACGAGCATAACGCCCGCAACGCTCGCCGTCAGCTCAAACGGCAGCTCGCCGGCGGCCTCGATAAAGCGACCGTACATGCTGCCGATGTTGAACAGCGCGCTCGAGATCTGATAATCGAAGAAGCTGCCCACGCCCAGACAAAGGCACAGGACGACCGCGATCATGGCGACATCTTTCTTATAGATGTATCCGAACATGCTTTCCTTTCGATGGGGCTGAAATCAATCTGCGAGATGGCGGGGCAAAGATGACTTCGTCCCGCCACGTCCCCTACTTGTTAGTCGTCGTCACTAGCGCCCAACTGCTGCAGCAGCATGAGCGCCGCGGCCACGGGGCCGGTGCCGTCGTTGGCATCGAGGCCACGGCCCAAGCCGCTGCCCGCACCGGCGCCCGCCTTGTAGGGCACCGACAGCTTGCGGCTCTTGGGGAAGCTCACCGCGCCATAGCGGGTCTTAAGCTCAAAGGCCACCTTCTTGGGCACGTCGACGCCCAAAAACGTGATGCGACCGCCGCTGAGCGTGACGCTCTCGAGCCCCAGGCGCTCGCCGCGAATACGGATGCGCGCGCGGTTGAACAGGTTGAGCCCTGCCAACGGCAGCTCGCCATGCGCGGCCTCGGTCTCTTCCTGCACCTCATCGATGCTCTCCAAGTCCTCGGCCGCTGCGAGCTTACGGTACACGAGCACGCGCTGATCCACCGCCGGCAGGTACTCCTCGGACAAGAAGTAATCGGCCGGCAGGTTAATGCCCACGCTCGCCGCCTCCACGCCGGCGTCGTCGTCGCCGCGCGCCTCGGCCACGGCCTGGCCCAGCATCTGTGTAAACAGGTCAAAGCCCACGCTCGACAGATTGCCGTGCTGCTCGGCGCCCATAAGCGAGCCGGCGCCACGAATCTCCAGGTCGCGCATGGCGATGCGCATGCCGCTGCCCAGGTCCTGGAACTCGGAAAGTGCAGTCAGGCGCGCCGTGGCCTCCTCGGTGAGAGGCAGCTCGCCCGGGAACATAAAGTACGCGTAGGCCTGCGTGGCCGAGCGGCCCACACGACCCTTGAGCTGGTAGAGCTGCGCCAGGCCCAGACGCTGCGAATCCTCGATGATGAGCGTGTTGGCGGTCGCGTTGTCGATGCCGCTCTCCACGATGGTCGTGGCGATGAGCACGTCAATCTTTTTGGTCGCGAACTCGATCATCACGTCCTCGACCTCGCGCGGGCTCATCTTGCCGTGCGCCACGCCCACGCGCGCCTCGGGCGCGGCCTCGTGCACGCGCGCCACGGCATCGTCGATGGTCTTGACGCGGTTGGACACGTAATACACCTGACCGCCGCGACCCACCTCCAGACGGATCGCCGCACTCACCACGTCGGGGTCGTACTCCCCCACGTGCACGATCACGGGACGACGCCCAGTCGGCGGCGTCGTAATCAGGCTCATGTCGCGCACGCCGCTCGTGGCCATCTGCATGGTTCGCGGAATCGGCGTTGCCGAAAGCGTGAGCACGTCAATCTGCTCGCGCAGGTTCTTGAGCTGCTCCTTGTGCTGCACGCCAAAGCGCTGCTCTTCGTCGATGATCACCATGCCCAGGTTCTTGGGGTTCACGTCGGCCGAAAGCAGACGGTGCGTGCCGATGAGCACATCAATCGTGCCCTCGGCAAACGCCTTAAGCGCGCGCTTTTGCTGCGCCGGGGTGCGAAAGCGGCTGAGCACCTCGACCTCCAGGCCAAACGGGGCAAACCGCTCAAAGAAGGTCTCGTAGTGCTGTTGGGCCAGAATGGTCGTGGGGCAGAGCACCATGACCTGGCGGCCGGAGTCCACGCACTTAAACGCCGCACGCAGGGCGACCTCGGTCTTGCCGAAACCCACGTCGCCGCAGAGCAGGCGATCCATGGGCTTGGGCGCCTCCATGTCGGCCTTGATGTCGGCGATAGCCTCCAGCTGGTCGCGCGTCTCGTCGTAGGGGAAGCTCTCCTCCATCTCGATCTGCTCGGGCGTATCGGGCGGACAGGCGATACCGGTAATCGACGAGCGGCGCGTATACAGGTCGACCAGGTCAAACGCCAGCTTTTTGGCGTTCTTGCGCGCCTTGTTGGTGGCACGCGTCCAGTCGGCGGTATTGAGCCTGGTCAGGCGCGGCTTGTCGCCGTCGGGGCCAACGTAGCGCGTGATGCGGTCGACCTGCTCGAGCGGCACGTAGAGCTTGTCGCCGTCGGCATATTCCAGCAAAAAGTAGTCGCGTTCCTTGCCGCCCACTTCCTGGCGCGCGATCTCGCTAAAGAGCGCGATGCCATGCGTTGCGTGCACCACGTAGTCGCCCGGCTTAAACGGGAAGGTGATCTGCGTAATGTCAACCTTGCGGCGGCTGCGCGCGCGGTTGGCATCCATGCGGGCATTGAGGTCGGCGATCGAGAACACGGCCAAATTGGCGTCGGGCACCACCACGCCCTGCGGCAGGGCAGCGTCGACAAAGGTCACGCGCCCGCGCGAGATGGTGGGCACGGCGGCGCCGGCGGCAGCCTGCGCGGCGCCTGCCTCGAGCGAGCGGGCGTTGAGCGCGTCGGCCTTACGCTCGCGAATGGAAGCATGGGCCTCCTGACGGGCAGCACGGTCGGCAGAATCCGCCGCCGCCACGCGCACACGGTCGCCAATAGCGCCCGCGTTTTCGGGCGCGGCCGTCAGCGACTCCTCAAAGGTAATACCCTCATCGCCAAAGGTGAGCTCCATCGACTCGCGTGCACCGCGGTCGGGGATGGCAAACACGCAGGCATAGCGCTTGCCCACGACCTCCTGGATGCGCGTCATAAAGCGATTGTCCGAGCCCGCGATGGCCGGCTGCTCAATCTTGAGCTCTGCCGTCACCGCACCACCGGCACGAATCAAGCTCACGTAGTTCAAGCGCTGCTGGGCACCAAAGTCGAGCTGCTGGGCGCGCACGTACAGACCGTCCAAGCGGTCAATCCCCGCCTCGCCGGCGCGTGCCTCGATATCCTCGTAGGCGCGCAGGCAGTCGTCGAACAGCGAGCGCGGCTCGGACAGCACCACGAGCGCCTGGCCGCTCACATGCGACAGCGGGCTCACGGTCTGGCCGTACATCACCGGCAAAAAGCGGTCGAGCTCGGGCGTGACGATGCGTGCATCCACCATCTCGAGCAGCGCCGCCAGCTTACTGTCGTCCTGGCTGGCGCGGTAGAGCGCCACGTGCATGTTGTGAACGGCCTCGTCGGTGAGCGCCAGCTCGCGGCAGGGGAAGATTTCGATGCTGTCCTCGTTGCCGATAGTTTGGCCCGTGGAGCTCACCATACGGCGGATGCGGTCAATCTCGTCGCCGAAAAACTCAATGCGCACGGGCGCCTTTTCCTGCGCGGGAAATACCTCGACGGTGTCGCCATGCACGCGGAACAGGCCGGGCGCGTCGGCGGCACCGGCATTGGTATAGCCCATGCCCACCAGGCGCTGCGGCACCTCGTCAAAAGGGATCTCCTCGCCCACCGCAAAGGTCGTGGACTCCCAGTAGCGGCTCTCGACTGGCGGCACGCAACGCAGCAACGCGCGGGCCGAGGCAACCATAATGCAGTTGTCACCGCGCACGATGCGTCCCAGGGCCTCGCAGCGCTGCGCCACCACGGCATCGTCGGGCGCCTGCTCGCGCCACGGGTAGTCCTTGCGCTCGGGAAAGCGGCACACGTGCGCCAGGCCCACATAGGCGGCCAGGCTGCGCGCGGCGCGATCGGCAGCGTCCTCGCCGCTCACGATATAGACCGTGGGACGCGGACGGCGCGCAAACTGGGCGGCCGCCATAAGCGTGCGACCCGACTGCGACACGGCCAACGTCACGTCCTCGCCGGCATCGAGTCCGGCCTCGACGGTCTGCAGTGCCTCGGCAGTGTAGAGCTGCGCGGCTATACGGTGAATGAGCATGCTGTTCCTCCGGCATCGCAACGCCAAAAGCCCGCCGGGGCAAGCTCGGCGGGTCGTACGTCAAAGATCATTGTTTGTCATGGTAGCGCATGGAGAGGACTCCTGCTCAAGGGCAAACCCGGCCCTGCAAAAAACGCCAGACGAAGATGCATTCCGCCCTACCCCGCTACGCGCACGCTGGGGCACAAATCTGCCAGCGGACACTCGTCGCACTTGGGTTTGCGGGCATCGCAGATTTCGCGACCGAAGGTGATCCACTGATGGTTGACCGACTCCCAATACTCGTGCGGCAAAATCTTGAGCAAATCCTGCTCGGTCTTGAGCGGCTCCTTGGCATGCGTCCTGGGACTCAACATCAGGCGGTGCGCAATGCGGTTGACGTGCGTGTCCACCGCAATGCCCTCCACGATGCCATACCCCACGTTGAGCACGATGTTCGCCGTCTTGCGTCCCACGCCCGGCAGCTTTACAAGCTCCTTCATGTCGGCCGGCACCTCGCCGCCATAGTCGGCGACGATCATCTGCGCGGCCTCGACGGCATGCTTGGCTTTGCTCTTGTAGAAGCCAAGTGACTTGATGGTGTCTGCCACGTCAGCCACGCTCGCCCCGGCCATGGCCTCGGGCGTGGGCCACTGGGCAAACAGCCGCGGCGTCACCTTGTTGACCTGCGCGTCGGTCGTTTGCGCCGAGAGTAGCACCGCGATCAGCAGGCGGAAGGGATTCTCGTGGTCCAAAAAGCACTCGACTGGGCCATAGCGACGGTTGAGGCGCTCGCACACCTCGATAGCGCGCTCGCGCTTGGCGGCATTGGTCTCGCGTGGCATAACGACTCCTCGGCTCAACGGCACAATCAACTTATGGGCACAATTGTCCCACGTCCGAGACGCTTACGCCTCCAAGAATGCGCCGGTCTGACGGCTCCACAGGCTCGCGTACTCGCCACCCGCCTCGACGAGCTGCGCATGCGTGCCGTCCTCGACAATCTCACCATCGGCCAGCACCACAATGCGGTCGAGCGCCGCCACGGTGGACAGGCGGTGCGCCACCACAATGGAGGTGCGCCCGCGCATCAGGTTCTCGAGCGCCTCCTGCACCAGCGCCTCGGACTCGCTGTCCAGGGCAGAGGTCGCCTCGTCGAGCACTAGAATCGGCGCGTCGGTTAGGATGGCGCGGGCGATAGCCACGCGCTGACGCTGGCCGCCCGAGAGCTTGACGCCGCGCTCACCCACCATGGTGTCAAAGCCACGGGGCAATCGGTCGATAAACTCCAGGGCATTGGCCAGGCGCGCGGCTTCGCGAATCTGCTCATCAGTGGCGTTGGGACGACCGTAGGCAATGTTTTCGCGAATGGAGCGGTGGAACAGCAGCGCCTCCTGCGGCACGTAGGCAACCTGGCGGCGCAGGCTTTGCTGCGTGCAGCGCGAGACATCCTGACCGTCCACGAGCACGCGGCCGCCCTGGACATCGTCCAGGCGCAGCAGCAGCTTGGTGAGCGTCGTCTTACCCGAGCCCGATTTGCCCACCAGGCCCACGCGCTGGCCCGCCGCCACATGAAGTGTCAGGTCATCGAACACGTTCTCGCCCGCCGCAGCGTCACGGTACGCAAAGCTCAGGTGCTCAAAATCAATCGCGCCCTCGGTTACTTTGAGCTCAGGGGCGTCCGGGTCGTCTGCCACCAAACGTGGCTCGTCCAGCACGCGCGTCATCTCTGCCGCATCGCCCAAAGCGCGGTTGATACGCTGCATCATGGAACTCACGTAGTTCAGGCGCATGGTGAGGTTATAGGTGTAGGTAAAGATCATGACGAGCGAGCCCGCCGAGATGCCAAACCACGCGTTGCCGCCCGCCACGAACACACTCACCACGGCCATGGTGATGACGATAAGGCCCGAGGTCGTAAAGTTGCGCTGCATCATGGCGTGCATCGAGACCGTCTCGGCGTCGCGCGCGGCACGATCGGCGGCGTCGAACAGATCGCGTTCGAAGTCCTCGCGCCCGCAGGTCTTGACGGCCAAGATGTTCGTGACCGCGTCGGAGAGCACGCCCGAGAGCTTGTTCTGCGCGGCGGACGTCGCGGCCGAAAGCGGCATGATGCGCTTGTACATAAGCCAGACAAACGCAATGTAGACGACCATGATGCACACCAGGATCACGGTAAATGTGGGCACCACCGGAGCGAGCGCCGCCACCGTGCAAATGACCGAGGTGATAGTGGGGATGAGCGAATACACCGTCACGTCCACCAGACCCGTGTAGCCGCTCATAAAACGGCTCGTCTGGCTCACGAGCGATCCGCCAAAGCGGCTGGTGTGGAATGTCATGGATTGATTGGAGAGCGTGTCAAAGCACAGGCGCGCCAGGTGATAGTTGCCCGCAATCTCGAGCTTGTAGACGGTGTAGTCCTGTAGCTTGGAGAGGATCTGGCCCACCAGGTTAACGAGTACGAGCGCCAGAATGTAAGGGCCAAAGACCTCAAACACCTGGTCGCCCGCCACGGGGCCGGCTTGGACGCGGTCGACGATGAGGGCCATAACGTAGGTGTTGGCAAACGTGAGCAAAAAGATGTAGCCCGCCGACGAGAACACCGAGAGAAAGACAATCAGCGGCTGTGTGCGCGTGACACCCCAAAACCGCCGCAGCGTGCGGCGCACAGTGGAGCGTTTGAGCGGACTGGTGCTTCTCTGAGACATGGGCTTCCTTTCGCGTCTGATAGGGCGAAACGCCATTGTTGCACATTGAAGCGCACTTCAGGCAAGCACGATGCGAAAAGCAGCGGGGCACCCGCGTTTACACCGGCGCCCCGCCGTCAGATGCAGCTAGTCCTCGTCTTTTTGGCCTGCGAGCAGCTCCGCGGATGTGAGCCCCAAAATCTCATCGGCTTGGTCGGCATCCTCCAGCGCGTCGATGTCCTTGAGCTTGCGCTCCATGACGTTGGTGCGCGTGGTAATGATGCCCTCGACCGTTTTGCCCGCGGTCTCGATCTGCTGCTGGGCGCGGCGCAGCGCCGCCTGATAGCGCGGCAGCTCGGCCTTGACGGCGGAGAGCACGCGCAGCACGTCGTCGGTACGTTTTTGCAGCCTAAACGTCTGGTAGCTCATCTGCAGGCTGTTGAGAATGGCGGCCATGGTGCTGGGACCGGCTACGTTGACGTGATAGTCGCGGCCCAGGATCTCGATAAGCCCGGGGCGGCTGACGATCTCGGCGTACAGCCCCTCAAACGGCACGAACATGATGCCAAAGTTGGTCGTTGCCGGCACACTCAGGTACTTTTCGCAGATGTCCTTGGCCTCGCGCTTGACCATGGTGTCGAGCGTCTTGCGCGCAGCCGCCACGGTCTCCGCATCGCCCGACTCCTGCGCGTCGAGCAGATGCTCGTACGCATCACCCGGGAATTTGGAGTCAATCGGCAGCAGCACGGGGTCGCCCTCGTCTACCGGCAGCTTGACGGCAAACTCAACACGCTCCGAGGCGCCGGGCTTGGTGGCAACGTTTTCCAGATACTGGTCGGGCGTAAGGATGTCCGCCAGGATCGCGCCCAGCTGCACCTCGCCCAAAATGCCACGCGCCTTCACATTGCCCAGCACGCGTTTAAGGTCGCCCACGCCGGTGGCGATAGACTGCATGTCGCCCAGGCCCTTGTACACGGCCTCGAGCTGGTCGCTCACCTGCTTAAACGATGCCGACAGTCGGTCGTTGAGCGTGCGAGAGAGCTTCTCGTCCACCGTCGCACGCATTTGGTCGAGCTGCACGTTGTTGTCTTTGCGGATGGCGCCCAGCTGAGCATCGACCGTCTCGCGCACCTTGTCCAGGCGATGCTCGATGCCTTCGCGGTTGGCGCCAAGCTGTTGGGCCGTCTCGCGGCGCAGGTCATCCATACGGTCGCCGGCCTGCGAGAACTCGCGCGCAATGGTCAGGTAGCGCTGCTGCTCTACGGCGGCATCGGTCGTCTGCTGCTGCGCGATGGCATTTGCCGTGCGGCGGGTTTCGGCCAACGCGACGTTCAGGGTGTCGAGCGTGCTGTTGGCCTGCTCGAGCGCTACCAGCGTTTCCGCGCTACTGTCGCCACGCTCCCGCAGCTCGGCACGCAGGCTCTTGAGCTGGAGGGCGCAAGCCACAGCAACCCCCACCGCCACCAAGGCAATCACAACAAGCGCAATATCAATAGCAGACATAAACTCCGCCCAACAAACCCAATCGAGCACCAATCAAAACCGCGATCAATCTTACCCCGCCACACGCACCGGGCGGCCGGCCCCTTCTTGGGTGCCCCTCTCCTCCGCATATTCCATAATGCGACGCGCCGTCTCCCTGCTCACCTTTGAGTCATCGCCGGCCAAGTATGCGTATACGTTTCCCTTATTCAGATTCAAATCGCGGCAGAGACCGTAGCGCGTTACGCCCGATTCCCCTAGCGCCCCCAATGTTCTTTTTCGCATCAGGGCGTTGATCCTTCTGTCCGCCACTGGCTTTTCCTTCACCGCTCTATACGCACGCCAAACGTTGGCATAACGGTTAGGGAGCTCACTTTTGGCGCATAGAGACGCCATGCCACCCGCTTGATCGTACAAGGACAAAACGCCTCGGTAATCCTCTTCCATCCACGAGCCCTCGGATAAACCCAGAACGTATTCGGCTTTTCCTTGCGCCAAAGCGAGCAAAAACAGAGGCTCCGCCACGCGCGGCGCAACCGTCGTCGCCTGCTCAACCAGTTTTCTAAAACTCAGCGACTGCTGTCCGGATAGCTCCCGGCAATAGCCTTTCAAAAATCCCTCAAAAGTCAGATTCAACCGAGCACCTCCTTTTTGTATTACCTGTATCCCTTATTATTATTCATCTTCAATAATACTATTCAGTCGCACGACAGAACCCACAGGATGCAAGGATTCCACTCGTGGCGATAATCCCTACACCCTAGAAGTCCTAATGCGACAAACGCTAGCTCTCCCAGCCGGCGCGGATGGTTGTTATGACGTCATCTAGGCGCTGGCCCAGGGCCGCTAGATGTTTGAGCACCTCGTTGGGCGATGCACCGTTGAGGATGCACGTGAGGGCATACGACGCCAGAAAGATGGCCGCAAGCCCCAACGGGATGAGCACGATCATCGCCAACGTACGCAGGCGCTGGGCCCAGCGACGGCGACGCGCACGATGCTTGTCGAACGCGAGCTCCTGCGCATATGAATCTTGCTGTACGGAATAGGCCTCTGGCGCCGATTCACACCCGGGCACAGCTGCAGGTACAGCAGCGGGCACGACGTTTTGCACGGGCGCCTGGTTGGCAACCCCTTGCATTTGCATCTCCATGAGTCGTTGCTGCTGACGCAGCATGCGCTCAGCTTGTTGCTGCGGAGTCTCAAGAAACAGATCCATGCTGGCCTCCAAAATCGGAGCATTCGACGCTTACGACCAGCATCCCGCACCGCCATGACCGCGACAACGCAATCGCCGGCAATAGCCACAAAGTTTCTTTTGCTCAAAAGCTGTCGAAAAGCTCAACAACTCCCCTACCAGCACTTTCTCTGAGCTTTTTTCGCCAACAATCTTTTGGCCTTCCACCCTTACGCCAACTGACCAAAATCTAACCAATAGCTTGACGAAAATTGTGGAGACCGGGACCCCACAAAAACGTGCCGCCCCAAAAAGGGGCGGCACACAACCTTTTTTATCAGCTTTTCTGTATCGAGCACGCGACGACCCAACGCCGGAGCGCAAGGCGGGGAAATACCTTTGCCTCGCGCGACTCTGCGAAGCCGTGAGCGAGAGGGAAAGGTATTTCCCCGCCCTGCGCTCCGCAGCAGCCAGCGCCAAGCGCTAGTAGTTCACCACCTGCTCCTCAAAGTACGCCTTGGGGTGGTTGCACACCGGGCACACCTCAGGCGCCTCGGCACCCACATGCAGGTGCCCGCAGTTCAGGCACTTCCACACCTTTACGCCCTCACGCTCAAACACCTCGCCCGACTCGATACGCTCGACGAGCTTGTTGTAGCGCTCCTCGTGGGCCTTCTCGACGGCGGCGACACCACGGAACTTTGCGGCAATCTCGGCAAAGCCCTCTTCCTCGGCGGTCTTGGCAAACTCGTCGTACATCGTGGTCCACTCGTAGTTCTCACCCGCGGCGGCATCGCGCAGATTGTCCAGGGTATCGGGGACGGCGCCATCGTGCAGATACTTAAACCACAGTTTGGCGTGCTCGGACTCGTTGCCAGCCGTCTCGGCAAAGATGTTCGAGATCTGAACGTAGCCGTCCTTCTTTGCCTTGGAGGCATAGTAGCGATACTTGGTGTGTGCCTGGGACTCACCAGCAAAAGCGGTCTCGAGGTTCTTCTTGGTTTGGGAATTCTCAAAATCCATAGGTGTACTTCCCTTCAACGCATGCCGCCCGTAGGCTTCGAGCGGCCTCGTCTTTAGGATGCCCTCATGTCGGAAATCTAAACCTTACAATCCTGTTCTTCAGATTTGCACGGGCTAGATGCTCAGCCAGCGATCGCCCTCGGCTCGGCAAAAGCCCTCACGCTCCAGGTCGGCCAGAATGCCCGCGACAAGCTCGCGCTCGACCGGCCCGCGCCCAGCCGCCGCTTCCATATCGTTAACGCCCACCACGGCATCAGCAAGCGTAATCCCCGCCGGTTGGCCATCGCGCGCTGCCAGCAACATGCGCACGATATGCGCGCGCTTTTGGCGACGTGAGCCCTCAAACTTTGATTGACGGCTATAGCCCGCCGAGCGCCTGGACGGATTGGGCAACGTCTTTTTTAGATATGCGCCGTAATCCAGCAACGCGTAATACCACGCGCGCGGCGTGTCGGCATCATCGAGCGGCACGGCAAAGGGAGCGATCTCGTCGGTCGCCGCACCGGGGGCCGCCGGACAGGCCGCCTGAATCAGCGGCACCAGCTCGCGGTCGGGAACAGCCGGTACATCGGGAAAGAAGTGATGCAGAAAGACCGTGCGCACGTTGGTCTCCAGATACACGCCTGGAAGGTCAAACGCAAACGACCGGATACCTTGCGCCGTTGCCGGGCCAATACCAGGCAGAGCGACCAAGTCACGCGTCTCACGCGGAAACTCATCGTCCCAGTCCTCCACAACGCGCTGAGCGGCCTTGTGGAGCGCCAGAGCGCGTCGGTTGTAGCCCATGCCCTGCCAAGCGTCCAAAACATCGGAAGGCGCGGCTTGGGCAAGCGCCTGCACGGTCGGAAAGCGATCGAGCCACGCCGGCATACGCGTCTCCACGCGTGGCACCTGTGTTTGCTGCAACATGACCTCGGAAAGCCAAATGATGTACGGATCGCGCGTGCGGCGCCACGGAAGGTCGCGATAACGCAGGACCCCTTCCGAACGAATCATCGAACGAAAGGGGTCCTGAATCATATCTATGCTCCTTATGCGGCGCTATTCCTCCCGGCATGTATACGCACAGGTGGCGTACTCGGGAAACGCTTCGCGGTCGGCGAACTTGGGATCGACGGCCGGGAACTGGCGGTGAGCGACGATGTCGCCGAGCGAAACGGAATCGAGGTAGTCGCGCATCAATGCTTGAGCTCCGGCCCACAGGGGATGATAGCAGCACGTGCCCATGCGCGCACAGTCGCCATCGGGTGCGGTGCAATCATTCATAACCATAGGGCCCTGAACGGCCTCGACGACCTGACGAATGGTAACGTCGTCCGGACTGACCTTGAGACGCATGCCACCGTGGACGCCACGCAGGCTCTCCACAATACCGGCCTGGACCAAACCGTGCTGAATCGAGCGGGCAAACGAATACGGGACATTGACCTCTTCGGCAGCGGTGCGAACAGAAAGCAAACGCTCCGGATCCTCGGCAAGCATCGCCAACATACGAAGGGCGTAATCAGTCTTCCTCGATATGTCCATTTTTCCCCTTTCAAGGAATACGAACAGCTCGAACGAGCTCCGGGGCCGAGCTTGTGTCGAGACGCTAAATGACCGCAGGACATCCAAATGGTAAATCGGATATCCACTGAATGCCGCGCTTGGAGCGAAATGCATCAGATGCGGCCCACAGTGCAATTTAGTATAACCTAACCCCCTGCTTCGTTGAACAGGTGTTGCGCAACAAAGCTGTTGTTTAGACAGATATGCTTATTAGATTTTACTTGCGTTCCCGAAGGGGCGGGGATTCTGGGCGAAGATGCGCCAGGGCGATCGTTCTATCGAAACAAAGTGCATCAAACGCAAAAAGCCACGTCCGAAGACGTGGCTTTAATTGCGTTGGCGGGAAGTACGGGGCTCGAACCCGCGACCTCCGACGTGACAGGCCGGCGCTCTAACCAAACTGAGCTAACTCCCCAGGCAGACGTTCGCGTTTGTTTCCGCTCGCGTGCGCTGCGGGGATTAGTATACACAGAAGTCTGTCCGGCGCGCAACAACTTTTTTGAAAAAATTTTTGGGGCCATCCGGGAGGGTCTCCGGGGCTGGGGGCGGGGGTTAAGTTTGCTGCTCTACAGTCCTGCGCAAGACGGAAAGCACATTAAGTGC
>NZ_QSKB01000025.1:0-45394 GCF_003469085.1 Collinsella sp. AM29-10AC | reverse complement strand
TAGCGGGTGGTTTAAAGCTGGCCGCTGCGCGGCCAGCAGACTAAAGTCTTGAACTAGAAAGGGGGCGGCAACCGGGTGGTTGCCGCCCCCTTTGCGAAGCTAGTTGGCTTCGGAACTAGTGATCGATGCCGTTGAGGTTCACCCTCGTGAGCGTGTAGGTCACATAGTCGGGCGATTGAGGCGTTGCACTCGCCGTGCTGCCCGTGACTAGGCTCGCCGTCATCACCAGACGATAGTTCGCGTAGAACTGATCACGCTGTTCAGCCTGCGTGTTGACCTTAACGGTAAAGGGCAGGTTAAACGTGGTGTCGCCGTTCTGTGTTCGGAACTTGCCGTTCTCCTTCGAGTCAGTGAAGGTGATCGTGCTACCGGAGGGAGCGACCGCGGCAAGCTTACTCTCCGTCACTGTTACGTAGTTGGAGATATCATCCGTTACGCTCTCATACGTGCCGTCGGTTCCGCGGCGCTGAAGCGCGAGCGTGTACACAACAGAGTCTGCGTTCGCAATTGCCTCGGCGGCGTTGCTGAGTCCACCCAGTTCATACGTGGCACCCAGACCAATCGTGCCATTCGCGATCGGACGCAGGTCGTCCACGTTAATGCCAAGCTGCGACTTCTCAGGCGCCGATAGCGTAATGGTCGTATCACCCGTGTCCATGCGATAGTATCCAACGTTGCCGCGCTTCGTCATCGCCAGGCTCGAGGTGGCAAGACCAGAATCGCGCGTCGAAAGCTTGGCGGTATAGGACATCTTGGTACAGGCGTCCTCGCCAGACTGCTTGGACAGGGAGATAACCTTGTTGCAGCCGTCCGGCGTAAGGCGAATCTCTTCCACTACCGTACGCACGGTAAAGGATCCGCCCGCTGCACGCTTGCGGATTCCGGCAAGGTCATGGTCGAGCGTGAGCCTCAGTGAGTCATCACCCGTATCCGTCACAATCTGTGTAAACGCAGGCGTCGAAGCGTCATACGGCTCCCAATCGCTGCCATTCCACCTGTAGTTCTGATTGCCGATGGCAACATAGAACTTCGCAATCGCCGAAGTTCCGCTCGGGAAACTGCTTACTCCCATTAGGTTGTTGTTGGCGCCATAGCGACACAGCGATGTATCGAGCTGATAGAACAGATGGTCGCTCTCTGTATAGTATTGGCTCGGGCTAAACGTAACCGTATCCATGACATCGAGAGAAAGAACGTAGGCGGCACCGTCCTCCGACTTCGAAACCGGAATGCACGCCCCATCTTTTTTGTCGACTACATTCTGCTCATAATTGGACAAGATACTGTATGTCGATGCCGTACTGTTTTGAATATCGTCGCTGCCATCGGTGCGTAAAACATGATGCAGATTCCAAGATATGCGGGCACCCGAAGAATTCGAGTCAATAGACGAAGCCGTAAAACCGTTGATATTAGCTTGCGTCACGCCGTCGCCCGACTTGGGCACGTTGACAACTAGGTAGACGCTCTCCGACGCACGCTGCTCCTTGCCGTTATCCTTAGGCACCTCTAGCGTATAGCGACTGTTGCTGGGAACGTCAGCACCCGCAACCTTAAACAGCGTCCACTTGCCATCGAGTTTCGCTTTAGCGGTCGCCTCTGCCTCGTTATCACACACGGTCCATGTGCCGGCGCCATCCTGTGTGGCCGACACATCCAAAATCTCGCTCAGCCATCGCTCCTGATATGGATTGCCCGCAGAATCCTTAAAGCCGTCGTTTCCGCTCAGGGAAACGCTCGTTGCTCCGCCTTCGCCCACCGTATAGTGATACTCTCTGCCACCGGCCCGGCCGTCAACGTTCGCATCGATGAGCGCAAGCTGGCTGCCCTGGGGCAACCTTCCGTCGGCACCATTGAAGAGGATGCTCTTACCGAGCCCCTTCATCGAGCCGCCAGCAGCCATATAGCTGTCCCAGCCAAAGTCGACTTCCTTCCCATTGGCAGAATTGTATGTCCAGGTAAGCAGACCCGTCATCGGCTCGCCAAAGCTCGTAAGCACGTGTGCATCTTTTCCAAGGTTAGCGTAGTCGCTTTCTTTAAACTTAGTGCCGTAATCATACGTTGCAGTGAAATCGATCTCGAGCTTGCGCTTAACGATGATCGGCACCTGAACGTTGTAGCTCTGACCCGCCTCGGTAAAGGTGACGGTCAGGAGCGTAAAGCGACCCTTGCCGTTATCCCAATCGGAGCTTGGGCTAAACGACATGTTGTTCTTGCCGTTGTTCACCACGCGAAGCGTGGGATTGTTCGACGCGTCATCGTCCTTAACGAACACACCGTCCTTGAGTTGGAAAACCTCTGCTTTGGCCGTCACGTGCGGATTGGTGCCATTCTCGTTATTCAATCTGCAGGCATCGGAGAAGCCGCCGTTCGTGACGATGTTTAGATAGCTCTTGACCGTCGTGTTGTCGTTGCCAGAGATCACCAAAACGGAGAAATCCGTTGTGGCTTGGTTGCTGCTTGTATCATTATTCGAATTGAACTTACTGGCCACGGATGAGGCATCGTAGCTCGACTTATTTTGATAGGCGCCGTTGTCATTAATGCCGCCGATATTCGTGTAGGTGTAGCGATCGGCAACACCGGTGCCTGCCTCGCTCTGGACGGTCGCCGCGGTGTCGATGGTGGCGCCGTCGCCAAACAGGTAGCGATCGGTGGTGTCGTTGTCGGAGGCACGCACCGCCAGCGTGCTTACGGGGCTCGTGGTCACGTACGGGCTTGCCGCCGTGGTAGCGGTATCGTCCGCACCGTAGAGCGTGGTGCCCTCGTCGGGCGCGCGCAGCGTGTCCTTATAGTCGCCGAACGCGATGTAGGTCTTCCTGTTTACGGCGGCCGTATTGGTCGTGTAAACCATCGGCGGCAGATCACGCGTGGTCTTGCCGTTGCCGAGCTTTACGTTCACGCCCGCTGCGGAGAGGCTATAGCCGTTTGTGTCAACCTCGCCTAAGAGCACGCCCTGCTTAGAGCCCAATTTGTAGGTATTGCTGTCCATGAGCACGTTTACCAGATGGAACTGGCCGCGTCCGTCGCCCGCAATGCCGCCGTTGGAGGTTCCGCCAAACGTTGTGTTAGATACCTTTGTGTTGGTGACGTTGATGACGTCGGCACCGCTGTTAATCGCGCCAAGTAGACCGCCGCTCCACCTGCCCTTGATCGTGGCGCACTCAATCGCGATATTGTTGCAGGCTATGTTCACATTGCTGAAGTAGTAGCCGATAAGTCCGCCCGAGCATTGGTCGGTGCCGGCAATGTTGATATTCTCGACGCTACAGTCCTCAAACCAGTACGTGTTGGGGCTGCCACTGCTCGTGACCTCGCCAATCAAGCCGCCCGCATTACGGATGCTATTGTTCGTTCCGGTGGCATCGCCGATGATGGCGCTCTTGGCATCGCCTCCGGCATCAATGCGCACGTTGCTTATAGAAATAACGCCTCTATAGGCGCTTCCGACCACACCGCCGGCGCCCATGTACTTATCGGTGTTCGACCCGGTGGCGAGTACATTTACCCCAGAGATGACTGCCGTGCTCGATGCGACGGCTTCCGTGATGCCAATTTTGGTGTTCACCGATACGTTACTGGAGGTATAACCGAACACGCCGCCCACGTAGGGTGTTGTTCCCGTGGCGGTTATGGTCGAGTTTTTGCCAATAGTCTTCTCGTATACCCCCGTGGCCGCGGTTGTCCACACGCTGCACGGCGAGGCGATCGCACCCACATAGCCGCCAACGTACTTCTCGCCCGTGACGCTAAGGCCAGTGTATGAGCAGTCATAGAGATTCGCGGGCGCCTGCGTGCCGGAGCCGAAATTGACCATATAGGTCACGTCGTTATCCGTCCTTCGGCTGGTACGGCCCGAGCTGCCAAGAAGCCCTCCTACGCTCTTTGCGCCCAACACGGTGCAGTTCTTCATCTGTACGTTGCGGTAGACGCCACGCGTGTTGCCGTCGTAGTTGGCCGTTGCGCCCGCCAATAGGCCGGTGCCGATGAGGTCGTTCGATGCCGGTCCCGAGGCAATGCTACCGTTGGCGTCTTTGTACGTGAGCGATACGTTGCAGTTACTAAAGGTAAGGTCTTTGACCTGAGCGCCGTCATTCGCGGTGACGCTCTGCCCCACATTGGTTGAGGTGAACATCACGGTGCTGAATAGGCCGCCCACGCCCGAGACCTTATAGTCGTCATCGGCATATTCGACGACGCCGTAAGTGGCATCTTTGGCGCCTACCGTGATGGTGGCCCCGTTGCCGTCGATCGTTGCCACGTGCGGCGTGATGCGGTCGCGATCGGTGGACGCCTCGTTCGAGCTGCAAGCATTGGAATAGTAACGGCCGCTAAGGCCCACGTATCCCGTGCCGTAGCCGGTCATATCGTAGGTGGCATTTTCCTTGAACTCCAGGCTCATGCCGATAGATTTCGACGCGCACACGTAGCCCGTTTGGTAGTCGGCAGCGTAGGACGCCACCAGGTAGGGCGAATTTACATCGTCATCATGGTCGAGCGGGCCGTGCCACCCCTGTTTGCCCGGGGCCTTCTGGTCATCGTTTTTGGCGGTTTCGAAATCGCCGGCAGCGCTCGCAGGCTTGCCCACGCAGTCGTAGCTGGCATTTCGCACCTTACCATATTCCTTGTTGCCAAACAGGTAGCCGTTTATCGCCGGGTCCTGCTTATCGCTGCCCCAGTACGCCTTGGAGCCGCGGAACACGCCATAATTAGCGTAGTCGGTATGTGCCGCTCCAGCACCCGCACCCGAGCTAATGATGGCCGAGAGCACCAAAAGGCCCTGGGCGTTTTCCACCGTGGTCACGGGTGCCTCGGCATCAGTGCCGATATACTTGTTGTCGGTGCCCGTGGTAGTGACGCAGGCGGTTCCCTTGTTTGTGAGCTCGTTGATCTTGTAGCTAGCGTTACCGTTTTCGACTTTGCAGCCCTCGCTAAAGGCATAGCCATCAATCACACGGCCAACGTAGGGATTGTCGTACTGCCGGAAGTTGCCCGTTCCAAGCCCCTGAGACTTGTCGCTGGTTCCAGCGCGCCAAGACGTCCCTGACATATTGCGGAAGATCACACCGCCGCCCGCAATGGCACCAACGTAACCGCCGACGGGAACAAGATGTGACTTAGTTCCGCCACCAGTAACCGTAAAGCCAGTTGTGGGGTTATCGGCCGTCGCCCCATTTACGACCACGCCATCGATAGTGTTATCGCCACCAAGGATGCAGCCGATAACGCCACCAAAGAACGCCGTTGGGGCACCGTCGGCGTCCTTGGCAGAATAAGTAATCGCCGCCGACTCGTTCACATAATTGATGTTGAGGTTGCGTACCACGCTGCCATAGCTATAGGGAACCAGGCCGCGAAGCTCGCCCTTGTTGTTTTCAATCTCAATTGTTGCAGTCGAGGCGCCCAGATCGCCAACGATAACACCGCGGAACGGATTGGCCTTGTTGCCAAACCCGCCAAACGATGCCGCATCGACGGTAATCTTACTATCTTTGTCAGGCTCTATGCTGTAATACGCACTCTGTATATAGCGGCGCACGGTTTCGTCGCTCAGCGTCTGCTCGGGATCGGTCTTATCGCCGATCTTCCTCTCCCATTTTTTATCAGTACCGTTTGCCTGCTTATAGACGTACGTAACCTCATTGTTGGTCGATTGGTCGCTGCGGCGAGTGCAAAGCGCACTCTGGTCAGCGGCAATGGTGACTTCCCAGCCATCCAATGCCACGCTATTGTTGATGTAGTTGGCGATGGCGTTCATCTCCGTCGCGTCCTTAACGGTATACGGATCGCCATATGTACCACATCCCGTTATCAGCTTTGGAATACGCTGGTTGACTTTTATTTCGTGGTACTGGACATTGCTCTCGGTGGCCTTCCCCTTATAAACATAAGGAAGATAGTCACCGAACACCGGGGCATCGACATTCGCCGTCTTATCCCCAGCCTTCACCAAGCCGTTAGGGGTGCCATACGTCGCTTCATCGTAATACCAAAGCTGCTTGCCGGAGTACTCCGTGCCTTTCCTATCAATTTCGGATCCGTAGGTCACCTTGTCATTTTGAGCGGCATCTGCTGTAAAGGTATAGTCCGCCGAGCCCGTGCCGCCGGTCGCGTAGCCAAAGCTCTCCAGCAGGCTCGCGTGGGTAAAAATCGAATTGTCCGTTTGGCTGGGCAAGCTTATTTTCTCAAACTTCGCTATGACCTGATTGGCCTTATCTCCCACGCCGAGCTCGCCAAACAAGCTTGTAGCTGCAATCTTTTTTTTCGTACCGTTATTGTACGAATCGGTTACCGAGATATTCTTCGCATCAAGGTTTACAAGGGTCTGCATCTGGTTGATTAGCAGTGGAGCGTATTGGGTGGCGTTCGTCACACCATCGACCGCAAGACCATCGAGCACTAAACCGTTTATCGTGATTTGTGCCACATTGGTTTTTTTGACGGGTCCGTAGATATAGCGACACACAAGCGCGCCAGACGAGCTTCCCCAATCGCTCACAACAGAGCCCACGGTACCAGCAAGCGTGACATTCTCAACCTTAAGATCGCCCGTGTGAGTTCGGATGAGAGCGCAGTGCATATTCTCGTGCTGCGTGGCTTCGTTATTCTTTTTATTGCCTTCTTGCTCAGCTTTAATATCGGAATAATGGAACGTAATGGTTGCGTTTTTTACCGTTACCGTGGAATTACTGGTGGGGTTGGTGGGGTAGAAGCTGTATCCCTCTAGGTTGATAGCCACGCCCTCGGAACCGTTCGTACCAATATTGTTTCCTTTGAAAATCTCACGATTTCCCGGAATGATATAGCCCTGAATTGCAGGCGGGGCATACAGGCATGCACACCAAAGCAACAAGTACTCCGGGCGGTCCATCCAGCTGCTCGCACTACTATTTTTTGAGTTGCTGCCTACTACCGTATACGCCTTGTCAAGATTGTAGTAATACCTCGTCCAAGCGTTGGTTTTGCGTGAGTTGCCGAAATCCGTTCGATTGTGATAGCTGTTATCGCTTCCCGGATTTCCGCTCATGTCGAGCTTGCCATTATTAACGTCGTCTTTGGTGTGAAGTGAAACGACAGTGTTCCATTCGGCATCGATTAGCTTGCTGCCTGGCTTCCTGCCGTCGCCAACCCATTCATCAAACTTCTTTATGGACTTAGCTTCCGCAACATGAATGCCTTCGACCCTATAGGCAGTACCCCAATAAGCCTTATCTTCTAGATATAATCCCGCATACGGCTCGGAACCGTATATTCCGTCGGCTACCCTGCTGCCACGGCCGACGAGCAAGCCCAACATCTCGGCGTTGCTCGCGTTAATGGTTGCACCCGAAAGGTCGATGGCATAGTCGTTGATGACCCAGTGGCCACTAGCGGCGTATACAAGACCGCCGAGCTCCTTGGAATTCTCCGCAGTTATTGAGGCCTTGGTTGTTCTCAGAGCATAGGAGTTTACATCCTTGTTAACGCTGTTATCTCCGATAGTTACGACCGCGTTGCCCCAGCTATAACCCAAGAGACCGCCCGCGCCATTGAGCTTATCGCCGTTTTTGCCGACGCTCATGGCGAACGAATCGAACACCAACCCTGCGATGTTGACGGTCGCCACATTGGTCTTGTTTGTCACGTTTTCTTGTTTACCCTGTGCGATGCAGCCGATAAGGCCACCAACTTGGGCAATCTTGCCGCTGGCGCAATTGCCGGTTTCGATTTTGCCGCCGGCTTCGAGACCCGTAACATTGAATGTCGAGGCATAATCGCCCACATAGCCGATGGCGCCGCCAATGCGAATATTGCCGTTAAGCGTTTTAGTTGCAGCGATGGTCGCTTGAGCCTTGCTGCTGCCCCCAAACGTAACCGTGGAAGCCGTCGACACGCTGCCCGCAATACCACCAATGTTCACATCGTTAATGTTCACATCGTTAGCGAACGTATCATCGCACGCGATATTCGTTTTGCACGTTGCGCCAGACAGCGTCAGACCGCCCGCAATGGTGCCCGCAAGCGATCCGGCATCAATGGCCGCGCCGTTATCGAACTTCATAGAGCCGGCGATTGTGACGTCGGAGACAGTTGCGCCGTTGATTGCTGCGAACAAGCCCAGGCGGCCGTGGCGATAGATTTTGCCGTTGCCATCACTGGTGGCACTGACCTCGCTATTGCCGCGCATGCCGTAAGGCTCGCCCACCGCCAGACTTATGGTGTGACCGTTGCCGTTGAGCGTGGCGGTAAAGCTGTGGTTGTTCTCGTTAACGCCGGCTTGCTCTTTGGGCTGTCGGTCTTTGGTAAGGCCGGTAAGACCTGTGCCGGAAAGGTTGATGTCTGCAGAGAGCGTGATGTTCGTCGAAGGAATCTGAGCGAAATTGTCATCCGCAACGTCCTCCACGGCGGAGAAGTACCCGCTCGTTTGCCAGGTGATCGCCAGCTTTGCGAAATCGTCGACGCCTGCCAGCACAAAGGCGCCACCAGTTTTTACGAGGTTCGATTTAAAGATACACTGGTGCGAATCGTTGATGGTGATGAGATCATTGCTCAGCCCACTGCCCAGGCGAATGACCTGACCATAGCTGTAGATGTCATCAATCTTGACCTGAGTGGTGGGGCGCTTGTATTGCCATTTTGTGATATCGCCTGCGGTGGCACCGCCGTCGCTTCCGCTACCCGCGGCAAAAATGAGTGAGTTGAAGTTCTCATAGACTAGCTGCGCGGTGTGGTCGTTTTCCGCGAATCTGGCGTCCGACAGATCGGTGACACCGCTGAACTTAACGATGCCGCGCCACGACGATCCGACGACTCCGGCAAAGCCGCCGTTCGAGCCGCCGATGGTGGCGTTGCCGGCGGTTTCGACCTTTAGGCCGCGCACTTCTAGAACGTTTTTTGTGTCCACGACGCCCACGGCACCGCCATACTTGCCACTATTGCTGGCGTAGCCCGATGTTGCACATGTCACCGTTGCGTCATCAATGACCACGGCAGACTCGTTGGGACTCCCGTTGCCTTCGCCAAGGTAGCCTACCAGGCCGCCCGCATAGGTGAGCTTGCCGTTGGAGCCCACGCCAAACGACACCGCGGCGCCATCCTGCACCGTGAACGCACGCAGTGCCTCGCCATCCTTCCTGCCCCACAGCTTGCCCACCAAGCCGCCGTAGTTGCCGCGCACGCTATTGTTGTTGTCCGTTCCGTTTTGCAACGTACTTGTATACGATCCGCCGCTGACGGTCACATCGCCGTTCGAGATGTCGAGCTCGCCGAACAGTCCGCCGGCAGAAGGAGCGACGCTCGTGTTGGATACGCTGAGATCCACGCCCTCGCCAAAGTCGAAGATGTCGCCATTGATGGTGAACTTGCCGGCAAACGAGGCGTCGCCGATAAGGCCACCTGCATACGTGCCGGCCGATGATGACCCAACCGCGCGTGCAGGCTTGATGGTGATGGCATTGCCCGAGGCGTCTTTTCCGCTGTTATCCGTACCCACGGTAAGCGTGAGGTTGGCTGCCTTGCCGATAAAACCGCCGCTGGCGGTGGTGCCCTTGACGGTGAGCGCGTGTAGGTCGAGAGCCTCCGTGACGTTGACCATGGCACCTGCACTCGAGCCAACGAGGCCTACAACGCCACCGGCAAAGCCGCTCGTGGACTGGACGGTGGCGGCGGGAACATTGGTCAGGGTGCCGACGCTCAGGGTCGCACCGTCCTTGACTTCGCCTACGAGCAGCCCAGCGTTGTCAGAGCTCGTTTCGACGGTTCCGCCTGAGGCCAGATCGTTGGGGAACGTGACGGACTCAACCGTCAAGGCCCCGCTTTCGACCGTGTTACCAATCAAGCCAATGTTGCCCGTCGCATTCACCTTGAGAATCTTGTGGGAACCGGTGAAGCTATAGGTAACTTTCGCAGCAAGATAGCCCGTCGTCTCACCCAGGAGGGGTGCCGTCAAGACGGAAGTCGTATCATCCTTCTTATCAACGGGACCCGCGATGTCAACCGACGCGTTAAGCGTCTTACTCTCTTCGCTGTTTTCCGCACCGCTGACCTTCGAAGCGACCATCGGCGCGCTATAGCTAGTCGCGCCCACCCACTTCATCTTGACCATATTGTTTTGGTCGGTCAGCTTGAGGCTATTAAAAACCGTCCGATCAGTCGTGAGCTCGACGGGACTATCAGCGCCATTCAGCGACCTATAGATCCTGCCTTCAAACGGATGCTCATCGCTGCCAAAGCCCTGGAAAGACATGCCGTTATTAGCCGACTCGGTGAGCTTCGCATCGCCCGTGATGATAACCTTGATCTGCGCATCATAGTAAAGCGAAGCGTCGGCGTTAGACAGGGCGGCGAACGCCTCCGACGACTTGACATTGAGGCTTTTGATTCCACTGTTATCTTCTTTGAGCACGATGTTTTCCGCACCATTAGCCTTGAGCAGCTCGACAAGCTTTTTCAAATCCGTGATCGTCGCACCCGCCTGGGCCTCAGCGTCCTCCGAAGTCGCATCATCGGCATCTTGCTCGGCGTCGTCAGCGGCGGCATCGTCAGCGGCATCGTCGCCTTCCGTCTGGTCGCCCGTGGAATCGGAACCCATGGCGCTATCGGTGGTATCGCCTGCTGCAGCGTCATCCTTCGCCGCGTCATCCCCAGCACTGTCGCTGTCGGCACCGGTATCACTCGACCCAGACCCGATCGTGACATCGCCGTTGGTCTCGCCGCCCTCGGCAGTATCCAACGCCTTCGCAGATGCGGCAGCAATCTCGTTCGAGATGTTCTGCCAGCCTGCCGCCACAGCAACCACCGTGGGCGAGCATGCTTGGAGCACCATGACCACCGTCATGAACTCTGCGAGTATGCGCTTTGCCGTTCTCATCGATTCCGTACCTCTTATCCTAAAAACTCCGCTTCCAGAGTTATTGAGTCTCCGTCGTGCCCGTCAGGGTAGTTCCGCTCACGCTAATGCCCAGGTCACCCCAGCCACCGGGCGTTTTGCCGTCCGCTCGGTAAAAGTTGACGACCATCGAACCCGGCTCCATGGTGAACGTAGCCTTGCGAGCTGCAGCATCCACCGTCGCGCCATGGTTGGTCTCGAAGAACGGATCGATCTCCACGTTCTCCCCCCACGTGAGCGTGACGTTTGCCGGTGCGCCCGTAACCGTCACACGGTAGTTGTACGCAGCGTAATCAGCAAACTTGCCAGCCTCATCAACCAGCGCGCCCTCAACCGCAGCGGTTTTGACCTCGGCCTTCTTTGACGGCACGACTTTCGCCGCCAGACAGGTGAGCTCGGTGCCGGGGCTCTCCTTCGAAACAACCATGGCCTTAATCACAAAGTAGGCATGTCCCAACTTGTCCTCAGGAAAGGTCACGGTGTAATCGTTCTTGGTAGGCTGATTCTCCGGAAGCTTGACGTTTCCGGCGGGTTGGGGCGCATAGCTCCACGTGGCACCATCGAGCCCATACCCCTCGACCGTCAAGGTATACGTCACGTTTTTATCGTTGCAGAAGTTGCTGTTGCCCAGCAAGTAGTTGTAGATGCTAAAGGTAAAGTTGCACTGCCCGTTGTTGGGATACACCGTAACGGAGCGCTGGGCACGGGCGAGCTCGTCGGGGCTAGGCGCACTCATATAGCCCGTGAGCAAATCGCTTGCAAATAGGCTCTGCGCAGTGCCCGTTGCGGCGACGGACTTTAGAAATCCGTTGGCGGTGTAGGCGGAATAGGTAAAGTAGCCACCCGTCACGAGCGCCACGGCGCAAATAAGTGCGATTGCCGCCACAACCAGCTTGTTCTTGACTAGGCTCTTGCTTTTTGCCAGCTGCTCGCGCTCGGCATCCTGCTGTTTCTCTTGCTTCTCCATGTGCGCCCCCTCTCCTACTTGCCGCTCGCGTTGCGCGCGATCAGGTAAATCACGTCGGTCTCTTTGGCGCTCTCGTCCCACGAAAGCTTGATGATAAAGTTAAGCGTGTCATTGCCAGTCGAGTTGTCGAGTGTCTTAGCGTTGAGGTCGCCTTTGCCGAATTTCTTGTATCGGTAGAGCGGGCGCGCGTTGCGCTGGACGTTTTGATAGTCCTTGAATGTAGGGTCGCTTGCGCCCTCGCCCGGCACGGCTGCCAGACCGTCGTTCTCCTTGTTGATATATTCGAAGCTCGTCAGCAGGTTCTCTCCGGTTGCTTTCCAGCTATAAGATTTGCCGCCTGCGGTACCGCTCACGTCGGGCGTCTGGAGCGCAGACGTGTTCTCGGCTCTGTACAGCTCAATAGTGAGACCCGTAATGTTGGTCGTATTCGCAAGCTGCAGCTCAAAACCGTCACCGCCCGTCTGCACGCAAAACGGGCGCTTGAGCGTCACCGTGTTGCCGGTCTTGGTATCGCCGTATTCGGGGTTGTAGCTCAGGTCGACCTGCTCTGTTGCCGTAGCGTTGGGGCCCAGCACTTTGAGCTCCGCCGGCTCCTTGATCTTGCCAACGGTGGAGCCGCGATTGGCATCGACGAACCATCCGAGCGTCAATCCCAGCAACACGAGAAGCACGGCCACCAGACCCACGATGGCCAGGGATTCGCGACGGTGGTCGCTCACCCAAGCCTTGATGCGCTCGATGCGGCCAGCCGGACGCGCTTCGCCGTGCGAGCCGAACCCGTTGCCGCCGGGGTTTGCCGCTCCTTCGTTGTGTTTGATATCGCCCTGCTCGCGGGCATTAAGCTGCTCGTCCATTTATTTATCCGCCTCCTTGGCGGTGAAGCGCACGCGAATGTACTTGACGTTCTTGCCGATAATCTCGTCGGCGTTGTTGTAGTAGCTGGCGCAGGTTTCCACATCCGCAGAGGACATGCCGGCTCCGACAGGCGGAACCGCGCTAGGCGCCTGACCTGGCACGCTCGTGCTATCGGCGCGGAAATAGCGCGCGTGGTTATTGTTGATGTCGCCGACGAGGGTTGTGTATCCCCCCTCGTCGCCTGTGTTAGCGAAAAGGTTGCCACCGTAGCCGGCGTTGCCCGTGCGAACATAGCTCTTGAACTGTTCCGGCCAAATCCAGTAGAGGGTTTTGGTGACGGTTTCGGTCGTGCTATTTGAGTCCGCAGCGTAAAAGCTCGACTTTGGGATGGTAAAGCTCTGCGTAATGACGGTGACGCTGGCCCCGTCCTGGGTCACCGTGGTGGTCGTGGGGACCAGCGGATTCGAGTAAAAGCCAGAGGCATCTTTGCCCTGAAAAACCAGGATATGACCGCGCACCAAATCTTTAAGCGAGTTGATGATCTCTTCGTTTTTCGATGCATCCGCAGCAGTGCCGCCCGTGCCCGCAACGCTCGTCTGAACAGAAATTTCCCAGGTCATCTCCACCGTGATATCGTGCAGGTCATTGCAGAGCGGCCTGACGTTGAGCTGGAGCTGGCCGGCCGACCCCGGAGAGAGACCGCCATCGGTGCTCATGTTATTGAGGTTGAAAAGATTGTTCACGGCAAGGCTTGTACTGTCCGACGCGTAGTTGTCCTGAGTGTCGTACTTACCCGCCGTGCCGCCCTGCGTTCCCGAGAGCACAAACCGCGGGCCCTTCGCCGCGATCGTGCTCCCCGTGGCACTCACTCGGTTATTCGCGGCAAACCAGGCCAGGCATGCAAAGATGGCAACGATGGCGGCCAGCACAAACAGACCGCTCACCAGGAAATCCTTCCAGAAATCCTTGAGGGTCCGCACGTGCTCGTCGGCAGCTTGGCGGTACTCGGCCGCCGTCTTGTGCTGCTGGAGCTCGCTATGTCGGTCCATGCCACTCATCGTTTACGTTTGCCCTGCTAGCGGGCGTGCCATCCTTTCCGCTTGGGTGTGCTCAATCCATTGCTCGTAGGCATAGAATTCAGGCAGAATACAACACCATACGATAAGGTAAAAGAATAGCATTGACCTGCGGTTTGCTCCACAGCGCAAGCCTTAATGATGTCTTAAAGATTACAAGCAGCAGCCTGTCCCGCGCGCCAAGGGCTTGGTGCGAGGGGGACAGGCTAGTTTGCGCCAACGTGGTGCAGGGGAAAGGCTCAGGTGTTGCGTTGAAATCGAAAATCGACCCAGGCTCATCGTTGGCTTAAGGCGCGCATTGTCCGCGGAACGGTTCGCACACCCCTTCGAGCTTTGCCTCATCTTAACCTCATTTTGAGGTTAACAGCACCCTATTTTCAGCATTTGCCCAGTTGTTTGCTTGCCTCATCTTAACCTCATCTTAGCCTCATTTGAGGTGAAGATGAGGTTAAGGGTGCGTTTAAGCCAGTCGAGCACCCTTAACACGCCCTCGTTAGCGCCAGCGGCCTCCCCCCCATATGTCAAACCCTTGGTGCAAACAAGCCTGACCCCCTTGCACTGATCCGTAGCACCGGGCAGCGGACACACGGCGTGCTGCCCCTTAACACCCCAACGCGCGCACGGGTATCACGTAGATACCGTCCTCGACCTCGCGGGCGTACTCACCCACCCCCACAATCACGGCCATAAACTCCGGTTCGCGTGTGCGTGAACGGGGATTTCCACAGACCTTCTTGCGAACGCGCTTGAGGCTCTCGACGCCGGCGCTCGCTTTATCTTCACTCACCTTAATCTCAAAGGCGGCCCACCGTCCGTCGGCTAGCTGCACGATAGCATCGCACTCAAGGCCCGAATCGTCGCGATAATAGCGCACGGGCGTGCTATCCAGCAGGTCGAGCGAACGTGCGTAGACCGAAAGGTCGCGTATGACCAAATTCTCAAACACCAGACCAAATGTCTGCCAGTCGGCAAGCAGCGCCTGCAAGGACATACCTAGCAAGGCGCAAGCAAGGCTCGGATCTGCCAGATAGCGCTTGGGCTTGACGGTAAAGCGCCGTTTGTCGCGCGCGGCGGGAACCCAACCGGGGACCTCCTCGAGAATGAACATGCCTTTGAGGGCATCCAGGTACCTACGCACCTTGGTCTCGTCGGCAAACGCTGCGGGTTCCTCCTCGGCACCGAACATATCCATAAGAATCGTTTTATACGTGGTTGCCTGTCCCAGATTGCGCGCGATCGATGCGGAGACTCGACGAGCAATATCGGGGTCGAGACCGACCGCCGGGAAGCTGCTCGAAAATGTGGTGTTGAGATATTCGCGGGCGATGAGCTGGGCGTCAGCCGAAACCATATCGATCGCCTCGGGCCAGCCGCCGCGGCAGGCGGCTTCGACAAGCCCCGGCGTATCGCCATCGCACCGGCAGGGCTCAAAACGATGCTCAAACAAGCCCGCCAGGCTCACCTTGCCGTTGGACTCACCTGTCTCGGCAAACGTCATGGGGTGCATGCGGACGCGGCCGATGCGGCCGGCTCCACTATGCGCGGGCGCCTCCGCCTTTGAGCCAAACGCAGGCGTGGCGGAACCCGTGAGGATATAGGCGCCGCGCGTGCCCCGGGTGCGGTCAACCTCGTGTCTAACGTAGTCCCAAATCTGGGGAACGCGCTGCCACTCATCGATAATATGCGGACGGTCTCCCAGCAACATCATCGCCGGGTCGGCACGCGCGAGGTCGAGATTCTCGTCGACATACGAGACGGACGCCCCGTGCTCGAGCGCGGCCCACGTCTTGCCGCACCACTTGGTGCCCGCAATCTCGACCGCGCCAAAGACGCGAAGGTAGCGTTCGATTTGCGCATCCACGATACGCGGGATGTATCCGTCCCGATGTAGCCTCTCGCCCGCCATGAGCCACCCCCGCAGATTTCCAGTTCCTGCTTTCTGGTTCTTCTATTCCACTGTAGCAAATTCGGATTTTCGGGTGGTTGCGATTCGGATTTTCGTGTTCTAAGGATTCGGATTTTCTGAACCTGCTGGTCAGGGACACTCTATTGGCAAAAAGGCGGGGAGCACCGATACGGCACTCCCCGCCCACTCAATACGCGATAGCTTTCTTGCTTAGAGCTCGTTGGCCGCGTGATACGCCGTGCGAATGGCGCTCGCGATATCGGCGGTGCGCTCGCCCGAGCAGTCGCCCACGCAGGTCACGGGCACTGTCACGCCCTCCAGGTCAAACGCGTTGGCCTTGGAGCCCACGGCCATCACCACGTAATCGCAGGCGATCTTCACCGGCTCCTCGACGCCGTCCTCGGTGGTGCGAACGGCCTCCACGCCCTCGTCGGTAATGGCGGTCAGGCGGGTCTTAACGTACTGCTCCACGTTGTGCTCGGCAAAGTCGTTCATAATCAGCGGCAGAATGGTCTCGGACTCGCCTGCGGCAATCTTGTCGAGCATCTCGACGATCGATACCTCGCAGCCGTGCTGTAGCAGGTACTCGGCAGTCTCGGTGCCCACCAGGCCACCGCCAATGACGGCGACGCGGCCCGTAAGCTCCACCTTGCCGGCCAGCACGTCCCAGCTCGAGACGACCTTCTCCGAATCGGCACCCGGAACGGGGATGACCACGTCGTGCGCGCCCACGGCCACAATCGCGGCGTCGGCGGCGTTGAGGTCCTCAGCGGTAGCGACGTGGTTGAGCTCGACCTTCACACCCAGGCCGGGCAGAATCTTCTCGTAGTACTCGACCGAGCGCATGATCTCGTCCTTGCGCGGAGGCGCGGCCGCCAGCACAATCTGGCCGCCCACGTGATCGCTCGCCTCGTAGACGGTCACGTCGTAGCCGCGCTTGGCCGCCACGCGTGCGGCCTCCAGGCCGGCAATACCAGCGCCTACCACGGCGATCTTCTTGTCGCCCTCGCCCGGCTTAATGGCGATGGTCACCTCGTCACCGTTCTCGGCGTTCAGCACGCACGAGATGTACTTGCGGTTTTGAATCGCGTCGACGCAGCCCTTGTTGCAGTTGAGGCACTCGCGGATGGGCTCGCCCGTGGCGGCCTTCAGCGCAATGTCGGGGTCGCACATGAGCGAGCGGCCGTACGCGATGATGTCGGCCGCGCCGTCTTCCAGAATCTTCTCGCCGGCCTCGACCGAGACAACACGGCCGACGGTTGCCACCGGCACGGAGACCAGGGCCTTGACGCGCTCGGCCACCGGCAGCGTCCAGCTGTAGGGCATGGCGCCCATGGGCGGAATGGTGTCGCCCATGTTGCCGGTGTGGTTTGCCTGCGCGACCTGGATCATATCGATGCCCGCGCCCTCGAGCAGCTTGGCAAACTCACAGGCCTCGTCGGGCTGCAGGCCGCCCTTGCCGCGCGGCGTGCCGTCGGGGTTCTCCATAATCACGGGGAGCTTGTACTCCACCATCAGCTGCGGCGCGGCCTCCTTAATGGCGGCGACGACCTCGAGCGCATAGCGAACGCGGTTCTCGAACGAGCCGCCGTACTCGTCGGTGCGCTGGTTGAGGATGGCCGAGCACAGAGAACCCACCAGACGGTCGCCGTGGACCTCGATGGCGTCGATGCCGGCCTGCTGCGCGCGGGCGGCCGAGGCGGCGATAGCCTCCTTGATCTGGGTGAGCTGCTCCACGGTGGCCTCGTTCACAAAGTGCTGCATGTCGTGGTGCAGTTTGGCGTAGGCCTGCTTGCGGATCTCGTTGGACTCGGCCATCTTGGCGGCAAAGGTCTCCTCGTCGCCGGCGGCCTTGGCCTCCTGCGCGGCCTTGGCGGCGGCCATGGAACCCATGACCATGCGGCCGACACCGGGCACGTCGTACTCGGGATGGAACAGCTGCAGCGCGACCTTGGCACCGTGCTTGTGGACGGCGTCGGCCAGCGCCTTAAACGTGGGGATCTGGGCATCGGTCGCCAGCTTGGGCGTGGGGCTCGCGGTCATAACGGGAGCGACGTCGCCGATGACGATGTAGCTCACGCCGCCACGGGCCAGGCGCTCGTAAAAAGCCAGGCTGCGCTCGCCGATGGAACCGTCGCGCTCCTCGTAGCCGGTGGTCAGCGGCGGGAACATAATGCGGTTCTTGAGCTCAAGGGGGCCAACCGTAATGGGCTGGAGCAGCTTGGATGCAGGTGCGGTCATGGACATTCCTCTCTTGTAGGCGCGGCGGCGATGGTGCCGCGTAGTTGTCTAGAGGATATGGCATGGGAGCACAGTGGCGCAATGGAAATCGGCAGACAGCAGGTAACGGCAGGTGGATGGGGCGGGGCGGCCCGTCGGTTTGTCTCAATCTGTAACAGTTAGGCCCTATTTTGCCGAGCAACTGTTACAGATTGAGACGAACCAATCTAGCCTGCCGAAAGATCTAGATCTGTAACAGTTACTCAGTAAAAACCGTCCCTCGTGTTACAGATTTAGACAAACGAAGACCGTCCTGCCGAAACATCTCAATCTGTAACACCTAGCCGCCCAAATCGGGTCTAGATGTTACAGATCGAGATTTTGTTTGAGAGGCTGAGAATTGGACCGAAAAACACGGTCTCGGAATAACAAAAAAGCTCGCCGGCTAGGCCGACGAGCTGCAAGTTCTTGGTCGCGGGGGCAGGATTTGAACCTACGACCTCCGGGTTATGAGCCCGGCGAGCTACCAGACTGCTCCACCCCGCAATGTCTGGGCGCCTCATGTGCGCAAGAAAGAATATTACGTGGGAGTTCGGTAAACGGCAAGGAAAATTTCGTAGAGCATAATTCCTTCATATTTAAACCTCTCAGCCCCTATCACCGTAAACGAATCGCAGCCGAGCGCCGTCGACGGCACGTATACAATGGTGCGCGTCCTTTTATGCCAACACTGGGAGTAGACATGCTGCTCGCTATCGATATGGGAAACACGCAGACGGCCATGGGCCTGTTTGACGGAGACGAGCTGGTGCAGTCGTGGCGCATGCCCACCGACCGCTCCTATACCGCCGACGAGATCCACGTGCGCCTGATGGGCTTCTTTAAGATGTACGGCCTTTCGCTCGATGCGGTCGACGCGATCGCCTTTGCCGGCGTGGTGCCGCAGCTCTCGCGCGAATGGCACGCCGTAGCCGACCGCATTGCCGCGGACGCCATCGTCATTGGGCCGCAGACGGCCGCCGTGACCAAGCTGCGTGCGGCGCGCCCCCAGGCCGTAGGTGCCGACCGCGTCGCCAACGCCGTTGCGGCCGAGACTTTCTACGGCGCGCCGGCAATCGTGGTGGACTTTGGCACCGCGACCAATATCGACGTCATCGACGAAGACGGCTATTACATTGGCGGAGCAATCGCGCCGGGCATCCGCATCTCCATGGACGCGCTTGCCGCCCGCGCCGCCAAGCTCGCCAGCGTGCCGCTCGAGGCGCCCGAGCACGCCATCGGCCGCGATACCGAGGAATGCATCAAGGTCGGCGCCGTGGTGGGTGCTGCCGCCATGGCCGAGGGCCTGGTCGCGCGCATGAAACGCGAGCTGGGCCGCGAGGACGCCACCGTTATCGCCACAGGCGGTCTCGCCGGCATCGTCGCCGATTCGACCGATGCCTTCGACGTGGTCGACGGGCAGCTCACCATCAAGGGCATCTGCGAAATCTACCGCCGCATGCAGGAGCTGGGGTAAGACAGGGGCTAAAGTCGAGCACGCCCGATGTCACAGCCCCGCAAACGTTCGCCAAGCCTATTCCTCAAAACTGAAAATTTTTCAATTTTGAGGAATAGGGCGCTGGCAACCCATTCACCAGATAGGCGAAACCCTCCCCGGCACAGGCCGAAGAGGGCTTCGTTGTCATCGTTATCTTTGAGCGCGGGCGCCACGCGTTACAGTCCGCGAATCCGTACGGCCTCGGGCGGAAACTCCTGCTCGCCGGCATCGGTCTTGATGGTCGCGCGGCCCCAGATGTCCAGGCCCGCAAACACACCGACTGCGAGCGGCAAGCCGTTGGGCGACACCGCCGCGACCTGACGACCCAGCAGTGGCACCATGTCAAAGTACTCGCCCAGCACCGGAGCCAGCGGGCCGGCAGCGCCCTGCGGCGTGTTGGCGGCAACCGCCCAGGCGTCAACGCGGGTCAGCACAGCGGCGGCCAATGCCTCGATCAGCGCCTCATCTGCCATATCCACGCCAAGCTCACCCAGCGCCGCACGCTCAATATCAACCGTCACCGCGGCAAACATGCCCGCAGCACCGGCACCGCCGTTCACGGCAACACGCGCGAGCGACGCCTCAAACGCAGGCGCACCGCACACGATATCGCTCGGCCACTGGATACCCACTTTACCGGCAAGGCCCAACCCCGGCGTCGAAGCCGTGCCCACGAGCGCGTCCATCATGCCCATCGCGGCCACAAACGGCAGGCCGTGGAAGGCATGCATGTTCACATCGGGGCGCACAACCAGCGAAAACGTCAGCGAAGCATCGCCCACGCTCCACGCGCACCAGCCCGCGGACACGCCCTCGCGGCCCGCGTCACGCGCCGCGTCGAGCTCGGTACCGGCGACAACAGCATTCATCTCGATCATCTACATACGCCCCAATTCGCCCACGATATGGCCCACGCGATCCTCGGGTTCCTTGACCTCGACACCGTTATAGCGGAAGAACCGCGCCGGGTCGTGCATCAGGTCCTCGAGCGGCACCAGCACAAAGTCGCGCTCGCCAATGAGCGGATGCGGCAGGCGCAGCTTTTTGCCGCCGTGGGTCTCGCCGTCCATCCACAGCAGGTCCAGGTCGATGGTGCGCGGGCCGTTGGCCTTGGCCTTTTTGGAGCGGTCGCGGCCCAGCTCGGCCTCGATCTTCATGAGCTCGTCGAGCAGCACCAACGGCGCCAGCTCGGTCTTAATCTCGATGACGGCGTTGGCAAACGCGTCCTGGCGCGTCTCGTAGGCCGGCTCGCTCTCGTAGATCTTGGAGGAGTTGGACACGCAGGTGAGTGGAATCTCGGCGATCATGTCGCGTGCGGCGCGGATGTTGTCACAGCGATGCCCCAGGTTGGAGCCCACGGCCACAAACGCGCGGCGCGGCTGCGGCTTGGCAACCGCCCAGTAGCCGTTCAGGAACTGCGCAAAGCCCGCGGCGTCGTGCACGCGCACGATGTTGGCACCGGCCTGGATGGCACCCAGGCACACGCCAAACGTAGCGGCATCGCGCTCGGCGGCCTCGGTCACGCCCGAGACGGCGCCCACAAAGCGCTTGCGCGATACGGCGCACATGAGCGGATAGCCCAGTGACGCCATCTTGGCAGTCTCGCGCTGGATGACGATGTCCTCGTTAGCCGACTTACCAAAGCCCGGGCCAGGATCGATGCAGATGCGGTCGCGCGACACACCGGCGTGGATGAGCGCGCGGGCCTGATCGGACAGAAAGCCCATAACGCGGCGCATGATGGGCGCCGAATCGGGCAGGGTGAAGCGGCGGAGCTGCGAGGTGGGCACGTAGGCTTCCTCGCGGCGGGCGCTGCGGCGCATCATGGCGGCCAGGCGGTCATTGGGCTCCGATGCGGCCTCGGTGGCCTCGGGCGCGGGCGCGACGGTCTCGGCGGCAGCAGCCTGCTCGGCGGCCGGCGTCTCCTGCTTCTGCTCGTCCGTGGGCTCCGACGCGGGCTCCGGATCGCCAAACGGCAACGAGGGCTGCACCACGCCGCCCGGAAGCTTGGCCTCCGGCTTAGGCTCGCCCAGCAACTTGCCGCGACGGCGGCGAGTCGGCTTCTCAGCCTCACGCGCGGCCTCGGCAGCCGCCTCGCGTGCCTTCTCGGCAACAAACGCCGCTGCCGAGGTATCGAGCTGCACCGTTGCGTGCGTGCGCGCGGGCGCGGCGACCTCGCCGGCATGCATCACGATGACGCCGCAGGTGCTCGTCTTAACAAACTCGACCATCTTGGGGTCGGTGAAGCCGGTCACGTCGTTGACGATCGAGGCGCCGCAGCGCACGGCCGCCTTGGCAACCGCCACGTGACGCGTGTCGATCGAGACGATGGCGCCCTCCTTGGCCAGCGCGCGCACCACGGGCAGCACGCGGCGAGCCTCCTCGTCGGGATTAACCGGGGTAAAGCCGGGGCGCGTGGACTCGCCGCCTACGTCGATGATGTCGGCGCCGGCGTCGAGCATCGCCAGGCCGTACTCGATGGCGGCATCCGGGTCGAAGTGCTCCCCGCCATCGCTAAACGAATCGGGCGTCACGTTGAGGACGCCCATGATGCGCGGACGGTCAAAGCTGAGCTCATACTTTCCGCACCGCCATGTCTTGCTGTCGTTCGCCATGAACATCCTCCTAAAATGCCCACGCCGCCGAGCTTGGGGAGCTGGCGGCGGGGTCGCTTTGCACTTAGTCTTTCTATTGTATCCGCGCACACGGGCTAGAACGCAAACGCGGCCGCGATGTCGCAAGAAATCAGCAGGTCGGCATTTGCATCCTGATCGGTAGGCGCCAAATTGCAAATGGCCAGCGTATCGCCAGTAAAGTAGCGTGTGAGACCCGCCGCCGGGCACACCACGAGCGATGTTCCGCCCACGATGAGGGCATCGGCCGCAGCGATGGCGGCAACGGCACCGGTCAACACATGCTCGTCGAGCGGCTCTTCGTAGAGCACCACATCGGGCTTGATGCGACCACCGCACGCAGGGCACACGGGCACGCCCGCGGCGTCCTCATGCTCGCGCGAGCAAATCCACTCGGCGCTATAGACCGCGCCGCACGACTGGCAAATGTTGCGATGGACCGATCCGTGCAGCTCGAACACGCGCTGCGAGCCCGCCATCTGATGCAAGCCGTCGATGTTTTGCGTCACCACGGCATCAAGCTTGCCGGCGCGCTCCAGCTCGGCCAGCTTGGTGTGACAGCGGTTGGGCTTAGCGTTAAGCGCGATCATCTTGGTGCGGTAGAAGTCGAAGAACTCGGCCGGATGCGCCTCGTAAAAGCTATGCGACAGCATGGTCTCGGGCGGATAGGCAAACTGCTGGTGATACAGGCCGTCCACGCTGCGGAAATCGGGGATGCCACTTGCCGTGGAAACACCAGCGCCGCCAAAGAAGACCACGCGCTTGTGGGTGTCAAACAGATCCGCCAGCGCGGCGGACGCCTGCCTGGGGTCCGATATTGCCTGCGTCATATGAGTCCTCCGTCCTTGTTGATCGGGCGGCGTCGGGCGATGTCCCAGCATGCGACCTTTAAGTCAGCATGCGCGGAGCCCACCCCGCCCCTGTTGCGCTAATCTTAAGCCTGCCAACCCCGTAGAAAGGACACCATGCCTCAGACTTACACTTTCGCCTCGTGGAACGTCAACGGCCTGCGCGCCGTGCTCAAAAAGGACCCAAGCTTTATCCAGATCGCGCAAGAACTCGACGTCGATATCCTGGCGCTGCAAGAGACCAAGTTGCAAGAAGGCCAGGTCGATATTGACCTGCCCGGCTATCACCAAACCTGGAGCTACGCCGAGCGTAAAGGCTATTCGGGCACTGCGGTCTTTAGCCGCCAGGAACCGCTGCGCGTGCTGCACGCCGACGCGCTGTTACCCTACGCCGGCGAGGGCGAGGCGGCCGCACTCGTCACCCAAGCCGTAACCGAGGGCCGCGTCTGCGCGCTGGAGTTCGACAAGTTCTGGTTTGTGGATGTCTACACTCCCAACGCGCAAAACGAACTCGCCCGCATCGACGTGCGCATGGCTTGGGACGATGCCTATCGCGGCTTTTTGAGCGCGCTTGAACGCGAGACCGGCAAGCCCGTCGTAACTTGCGGCGACTTTAACGTGGCGCATGAGGAGATCGACCTTAAGAACCCCAAGTCCAACCGCGGCAACGCTGGCTTTTCGGACGAGGAGCGCGGCAAGTTCACCGAGCTGCTCAACGCCGGGTTTACCGATACCTGGCGCGCGGCAAATCCGGACGTCGAGGGCGTCTACAGCTGGTGGAGCTACCGCTTTAATGCCCGCAAGAACAACGCCGGTTGGCGCATCGACTACTTCCTGGTAAGCGACGCAATCGCCGGCAACGTGCGCGACACGGGCATCCGCGGCGACATCTTTGGCAGCGACCACTGCCCCGTCACCCTCACGCTAGAGCTCTAGCCCCAACTGATCTCCTGGGGACGGAGGAAAAGGAATCATTTTCACTTCGCGAGATCATCCACGCAGCTCGCTTGCCACGAAACTGGCCCATCTACTACGTTTAAGCCACTACCCTCAACCACAGTGAACAACGCAAAAAGAAAACCGCAGGTAGAAAGCCTACGGTTTTTCATAAAACACGGTTGTGGTTGGGGGTGTCGGGCCAAACGTAGTAGATAGACCGATTTCGTGGCGGGCGGGTTCAGCTGATTCCCTGGGAACGTCTGGAGGCGAAAGAAAACGGATCAATTTGGCTCTCCGAGGGCCACGATGCCCGTCGTATCAGCCGGCTATTTCAAAACTATGCCGGTTTACGGGGCTGAATCGCGAACCCCCAACCATACGCAATTCCGAAATAATAAAACCGCAGGTAAACGGCTTGCTCTATTTCAAAAATAGCCGGCATGGTCTGCTTGTGCCAATCTGGCCCCGTAAACCGGCATAGTTTTAAAATGGCACTTCGGCAGTATTGATTCCCGCCCCGGCGCAACCAGCCCTACAGTCCGTACTTCACGACGACTCGGTTGATGCGGCGACACCAAGGCTTGTACAGGGCGACCAAGAACACGCAGGTCGCGAGGCCATGCGTGATGTCGAACGGCACCGCCGTAGCAAGACGCGCTATGGCGCCCGCCCACGTGAGCGGTTGAACAAAACCGATAATGTCGTAGGCGTTGATCACAACGCCGTAGAGCAAGCCCGAGGCAAAGCCGTATGCCATCAGCGCCGGCATGCGCACGGTTCCATCCGCACGGTCGAACGCGCCCGCATGCGCCAGCGCGCCGCCAACATAGCCAACCAGACCCCAGGCATACATCTGCCACGGCGTCCACATGCCCTGTCCAAAAAAGAAATTGCTGGTCAGCGCCGCCAGCGCGCCAACCATAAAACCATTGCGGCGACCAAGCGTCGCCCCCGCGATAATGGCGATGGCACTCACGGGTTTAAAGTCGGGAATGGGGCCAAACAAGATGCGCCCCGCCGCGGCCAACGCCGCCAACACCAGCGTTGGCATAATCTGGCGCAGGCCCGGTCGCGACGCCTCGTAGCCTGCAAAGAACAGCGCAAGCACCAGCGCCACCACGACAAGCATGGCGAGCGCCGCCTGCTCAACGCCCGCCAGCAACGCCGCAGCCATCACGGCTGGCACCGCCAGCAGCAGCGGTATCTCCAGTTTTGCGAGTAGGCGCACGATGCGATAATCCGCCATCCCATCACGCCCTATAAAACACGTTGTCGGCAAAGAAGTCGGCCGGCGGCTCCATGCAGGCAATCTCGCCATCGAACATCATGGCGATGTCGTCGGCGACCTGCTCAGCAAAGTCCAAATCGTGCGTAGCCATGATGACGGTGCCGCCAGCCTTCGCATGGTCACGCAGGGCGCGGGCGATGATGCGGCGGCTCTCCAGATCCAAGCCCTTCGTGGGCTCGTCAAGCAGCAGCAGCTCGGGGCCAATCAGCAGCAGCTTTGCCAGCGCGAGCAGCTGGCGCTGTCCGCCCGAGAGGTCGTAGGGGTGGCGCGTCTCCAGGCCGTCCAATCCCAGTTGCGCCGCACGCTCCCGCGCCAAGTTCTCGTCATATCCGCAGGTCGAGGCCCATTCCATCAGCTCGTCGCGCACCGTCTCGGCAACCAGCAGGGCCTTGGGGTTCTGCGGCAGCAGCGCAGCCGAGGCCGCCCCGCGCACCATACGACCACGCTGCAGCTTGGCAGTCTTGGCCAGCACCGAAAGCATCGTCGACTTGCCGCAGCCGTTTCCGCCCACGACTGCATGCACCGCGCCAGCCGAAAACGACGCATCGAGCCCGCGCAGCACCCAACCGCACGCGCGATCGTAGCGAAACCAGCCTTCCGACAGGGTGGTAGCCGACCCAGCGTGCATTTTTTGGAGTATTCTGCTTCCATCCGTGCGCGGGAAGGCTTCCGAGCCGTTCTCGAGCGACGTTTGCGCCACAAATTCGGACGATTTGTCCAATTCCGAGCTTTTTTTCGCGCTCGATACGTCCCCGGGCGGCTCCAGAGAGCCCAAATTGTCCTCACGCCTGCTGAATACTCCGTTTTTTGCACATCGGACGGCACCCCACCCCAACATGTCGTCGGAAAACAGCGATTCTCGGCGTCCCAAAGAAGCCATATCCGCCACCTCGCGCACGTGACCGTCCTCAATCCGGTACGCACATGTCGCATACTCGAGCATTGGGCGCGGTTGATGCGTAGCCACAACAACCGTGCAGCCCAACTCACGGTTCACGCGAAACAGCGCGTGCAGAAAATTCTTCTCGGCAACGGGATCGAGCTGAGACGTGGGCTCGTCGAGTAGCAGCACACGCGGACGCAACGCCAGAACGGCCGCCAACGACAGCAACTGTTTGCGACCACCCGAAAGCGTGTCAGTATCGCGGTGGAGCCAGTCCTCCAGCCCAAAGAAATAGCTGGTCTCGGCTACACGACGGCGCATCTCATCACGCGCTAGACCCAAGTTTTCCAGGCCAAACGCCATCTCGTGCCACACGGTTTCACACACGATCTGGTTCTCGGGATCCTGAAACACATAGCCCATGCGCTCTGCGGACGCCCGAACGTCCATATCGGCAACGCTCTCACCCAGCACGCACAGCTCGCCGGCGCATTCGCCCATCGGCGCGATCTCGGGTTTGAGCAGCGAGAGCAGCGTCGACTTGCCCGACCCGGTACCGCCAACGAGCAGTGCAAACGCACCTTGGGGAACAGACCAGTCGAGCCCGTCGAGCACCAGCGCCTCAGCCCCGGGGTAGGTAAAGCTCAGGCCCCGTACCTCAATCGCCGGAATATCCGGGCCGCACGCCGCGCCCGACACCGGGCCCCTATCCAACCGAGCCATCAGCCAAACCTCTTCTCATCAATCGCGTGCAACGCGCAAGGCAGCACCATCCAGGCAGCGTACACGACATAGCCCGGCCACGGCGCCGGCACCGAGAGCTGCGGATAAAACGAATACTGCGTCGTCGCGGTCCACGCCACTGCCACCGTGACCACGCCAAACAGCGCAAGCCCAACCAGCGCGGCAACGTCGCTGCGCCCCAGCCGATACCGCGCATACGTCGTACGACGCGTCGCGGCACCCCACCCGCGCGAGCGCATCGCGTCCGCGCGCTCCAGCGAATCTTCCATGCCCCAGCCCATCAACACGCTCGACGCCCGCAGGCGCGAGCGCACGGGGTCGGCCGGCGCGCGGCCCGGCACATCGATCGCGTCCTGCACCGCCAGCACCGTGCGGCCGCGGCGCAAAAACTGCGGGATAAGCCTCATGCACATCGAGATCATGAGCGCAATCACCGGTGCGGCATTGCCCAGCAGCGCGAGCACCTTGTCGTATTCGAGCATCGACGCCGCCGCCTCAAACCACAGCACGCTCGCCACAAACAGCCCGCCCATGCACAGGCCGTATACCATGCTCTCCAGATACACCGCGCGCATGCCAATACGGAACAGCTCCGTCGAGCCCGAGGCGCTAAACAGCGGATTGAGCACCGCGACGATCAAAATCACCGGCAGCTGCCAGCGGAGCGCGCCCAGCGTGCGGGCAGCCCCACGCGTCGCAAATCCATACGCCAGCCCGCCCGCAAGTGACAGCGCAATCAGTACCGGCTGCATCGAGAACATAGTGAGCCCCAGCGTCAGCACTATATAGAGTGCCGGCACAGCCGGATGCGACATCGAGAATGCCGCGACGGGCTCGTTGCCCGATTCCTCTCGCATGATATCCACGGGCACCCTCATCCCCTCGCTCAAACGCCAACGGCGTAGCGCCGCCGGCGCCATACACAACCAGCGCAAACGCCGCGCCCGCGGCACCGACATCGGCCGCCATGCGTCAATCGTTACGCGCTCGTCATATGCCTGCGGTATCATATTGCGCCGTGTATCGTTTCCAAACACACGTCTCTATAACGTAACAGGAGATCACATGGACGCAACCGCAATTATCCTCGCCGCCGGCGAGGGCACCCGCATGAAGTCGAACCACTGCAAGGTTTCGCACAAGATCCTGGGTAAGCCCATGGTCCAGTGGATCGTCGACGCCACCATCAAGGCCGGCTGCAGCCGCGTCGTGGTCGTCATCGGCAGCCACGCCGACGAGATGCGCGCCCTTATCGACGGCGCCTACGCCAACAGCGCCACCAAGGTCGAGTGCGTCGAGCAGACCGAGCGCCTGGGCACCGGCCACGCCGTAAAGGTCGCGCTCGAGGCCTGCGGCATCACGCAAGGCCCCGTCGTCGTGCTCAACGGCGACCTGCCGCTCATCACTGCCGACACCGTCGCCAAGTTCGCGCAGACCGTCGCTACCGGCGAGCTCGCCTGCACCGTCATGACCATGACCCCGCCCGATCCCTTTGGCTACGGCCGCATCAAGCTGGGTGCCGACGGTCAGATCGAGCGCATCATCGAGCAGAAGGACTGCACGCCCGAGCAGGCCGCCACGCTGCTCGAGTGCAACGCAGGCTGCTACGCCTTCGACGGCGCGCAGCTCGCCGCACACATTGACGAGATCGGCAACGACAACGCGCAGTCCGAGTACTACCTGCCCGACATGCTCGAGATCCTCAAGGGCCACGGCCAGGCAGTCTCCATCTTCCACTGCGACGACTACCGCGACGGTCTGGGCGTCAACAGCCGTATCCAGCTCGCACAGCTTACCGCCATCGCGCGCGACCGCATCAACGAGCACTGGATGGCCGAGGGCGTTACGTTCATCGACCCCACGCAGGCCTGGATCGGCCCCGACGCCACCATCGGCCGCGACACCGTCGTGTGGCCTCAGACGCACCTGATCGGCCACGTCACCGTGGGCGAGGAGTGCCAGCTCGGCCCCAACAGCCGCCTCACCGACACCACCGTCGGCAGCGGCTGCATCATCGATGAGACCATCGCCATCGAGGCCGTCATCGAGAACGGCGTCGACTGCGGCCCGCGCGCCTACCTGCGCCCGGGTACCCACATGCTCGACGGCTCCAAGGCCGGCACGCACGTGGAGATCAAGAAGTCCACGATCGGCGAGGGCTCCAAGGTTCCGCACCTGTCCTACATCGGCGACACCACCATGGGCGCCGGCGTCAACGTGGGCGCGGGCTCCATCACCTGCAACTACGACGGCGTGCACAAGCACAAGACCGTCATCGGCAAGGATGCCTTCATCGGTTCCGACACCATGATGGTCGCGCCCGCCCAGATCGGTGACGGCGCGCTCGTGGCCGCCGGCTCCGTCATCACCGAGCCGGTCCCGGCCGACGCGCTCGGTCTGGGCCGCGCCCGTCAGGTAAATATTGAGGGCTGGGCCGCCGATTATCGCCGCCGTCTGCACGAGGACGACGAGGTATAACGTTTTACCAAGCATCTAAGGAGCTGTTCCCATGGGGACGGCTCCTTTTTCTATGCTGACCTGCGCGACAGAATGAGTGGTCGGTTCGTGTCCGTTGACGGTAAAGACGTTATCAAGACCCGATTAACCCCGCCGCGCGGTTACAATGCAAAAAGGCATCTATATGGCATTCGATATATAAAGGAGAAGGGTAATGCCGATTAATGATCCCGAGAAGTCGGAGAATATGCGCAAGTCCATCCGCGTGTATTCCGGTTCCTCCAACCGTCCCCTCGCTCAGAAGATCGCTGAGTACCTTGGGGTCGAGCTTTCGGGCCTTACGCTAAAGCAGTTCGCCAACGGTGAGATTTACGCCCGCTACGACGAGACCGTCCGCGGCGCCGACGTCTTCCTGATTCAGTCCGTGGCTGGCGGCAACGTCAACGACATGCTCATGGAGCTGCTCATCGCCACCGACGCTGCCAAGCGCGCATCCGCCCGCTCCATCACCGCCGTTATCACCCACTACGGCTACGCCCGCCAGGACCGCAAGGCCGGCCCGCGCGAGCCCATCACCGCCCGCCTCGTCGCCAACCTGCTCGAGCGCGCCGGCGTCAACCGCATCATCACCCTCGACCTGCACCAGGGCCAGATCCAGGGCTTCTTTGATATCCCGGTTAACCACCTGTCCGCACTGCCGCTGTTTGGCCAGTACTACAACGACATGCACTTCGACACCGACAACCTGGTTGTCGTCTCCCCCGACGTGGGTCGCGCCAAGGCCGCCAAGAAGCTGTCCGACATGCTCGGCTGCGACCTGGCCATCGCCCACAAGGGCCGTCCGCGCCACAACGCCGCCGAGGTCATGGGCATCATCGGTGACATCAAGGGCAAGACCTGCATCATCAACGACGACATGATCGACACCGCTGGCACCCTGTGCGCCAACGTCAAGGAGCTCAAGGCTATGGGCGCCGGCGACATCTACGTGTGCGCCACCCACGGCATCTTCTCCGGTCCGGCCATCGAGCGTCTGAACGACGCCCCCATCGTCGAGTGCGTCGTCACCGATGCCATTCCCGTCGAGGTCGGCGGCAAGATTAAGACCATCTCGGTCGCCGAGGAGTTCGCTCAGGCCATCTCCGCCGTTTACCACGAGGAGCCCGTCTCCACGCTCGTCGGCGGCGACTTCGCGCTGTAGCCTGCCACGCATCGCATCATCTTTGATGCTTTTAAAGGGTCGGAAGCTCGCTTCCGACCCTTTTTCTATCCCTCGCCAACCTTCCCTGGACAATTAGTTCAAATTTGTATTTTCTTGGGCGCCCACATGGACCACTTGATGCGCCAAAGGTTCACCTGCCGGCATAATCTCGGCCAATCTCTCCTCTTATGGACGTCTTCACTATGCCATTCACTCTATTTTGCCCACCGAACCCTTCGACAATGGCGGAACGCTTCAATCGCCTTATACAAATCTGAACTAACTGTCCAACACCTATCTCGATCCATGCCTCCAAGGTCAAACAAGCGCCCTGAGCCCCGCTTTTTCAAGGCCCCTCGCACGATCTGCTACCGTCTGCGGCGCACGACGCCCCTTTGAGCGAAAAGAACGCCACGGCTGCATCATTTCGCCGACGGCTTAGTACTTTATAGCTATGACCACTGTGATCTCACATTTCTCCGCCCTCCGCGCAATTCGCCGCGCTCGACGGGCGTACTCTGCGCTTCCGTGGGGCATCATCGATGACAGGCAACAGGCACAAGCCCTTGCAAGTTGTGTTCCCAACAAGGACGCCATAGACTTTGTAGCTCTTGCGATGCTTGACGCCTGGAGCGAAGACGACTCCGAGCGCCTAGATCTCCTTGTTGCCGGCGGCAACAACAGACGGCCCGACGGACGTCTTCTCCAGCACAGCGTCACCGCCCCGCTTCCCGCGGAAGCAATCATGCACATCGAAGCTGACATCTACGCAACGTCTCCCGCCATGACAGCCATGTTGTGCTCTAGGAATGAGCCTGTAGCCAAAGTCCTGATGCTTCTCATGGAGCTGCTGGGGTCCTACTCCCTTCCGCCCGAGATAACCAACCCCATCGCCCACGACGACACGTGGCCCAAGGCCGGTAGCTCCGAAGCGATGGACGATCTTGATTGTCATGGCGGCCAGCCGGCACCCGGAAAGCAAGACGAAACCCGCTACGAACAGGCGCACTACAAATGCGAGCCTGCCACAACCATAAATGAGCTCGAGGCAGTCGCACAGTTTGCCAAAAGTAGCTCCTACGCCTCGTTTCGCACGGCCGTCAGACTCGCCCGAGCAGGATCCGCATCCCCAGCGGAGTCCTTAATGTTCGCCGTCCTGGGCGCGCCCATGCGCTTTGGCGGATTCGGATGCTGCAGCCTGCCCATGGGAGGCCTGCTACTCAACCATCGAATCGACTTCGACACTCTTGCGGTCAACATGTCCTCAGGCATCCCCTATGCCATCTGCGACCTATATTGCCCGGCAGCCGGAGTCGACAACGAATACAACGGAATTGGGCATGAGCTTCAAAATGCTCGCATCCACGATGGCAATCGAAATAATGGACTCAAGGCAATGGGCATCCACGTCCTGGTTATCAATCGCGACCAAATGAAAGACCTTGTTGCGCTCGAAGCCTTCGCACAAATGATGCATCGACTCGCTGGGGTTCGGTTCCGCTATCGCATCAAGGGTTATCGCAAACGTCAAGCCGCATGGCTCAACGCCCTTCGGGCCGGAATCGGCCTCGCGCCGGTCTAGAAAGCGTATCTCGACAACATCGCCGAGCAAGGCTGGACAGTTAGTTCAGATTTGTATAAACAGACGGCTTATTTCAAGGCGCTTTGCTGCCATCTCGGGGCCAATCACCTCATTTAAAGGCTCGAATGGCTTCGAAATAGCGCAAAACGTGCGCCCCAAAGCACCGAAACGGCTCCATGTCTCCGATTTTGGCAGCCGAGAGCCTCTTGCTTTATACAAATCTGAACTAACTGTCCACCCCGGTTTCCTGCAACCGCTCAAACGCCCTCAACTCACCTCAATTGCCCTCCATTTGACAGCGGCAACAGGGTCGCTCACCATAGCAGGCGACAAATCAACGAAAGGATGAACATGGCAGCTGCACAGCCGCTTAAGATTCGCATGGTTGCCGGGCTTGGCAACCCGGGCGAGGAATATGCCGAGACCCGCCACAACGCCGGCTTTAAGGCAATCGACGAGCTGGCCCGTCAGGCCGGTGTCACGTATTGGAAAAATCAGGCCGGTGCCGAGGTCGCGCTCATCAATATCAACGATGCCGAGGAAGAGGGCGGCAAACGCCAGATTGTGCTGGTCAAGCCGCAGTCATTCATGAACACCTCGGGCGGCCCCATCTCCAAGCTCTGCCGCGAGTACAAGATCAAGGCCGAGGAGCTGCTCGTAATCCACGACGAGCTCGATATTCCCGCCGGCGACGTGCGTGTTAAGGTGGGCGGCGGCCATGCTGGCCACAACGGCCTGCGTTCCATCATCGACAAGATGGGCAGCCGCGACTTCAGCCGCATCCGCACCGGCATCGGCAACCCTCCCGGCAAGATGGCCGTCGCAGACTATGTGCTTAAGCAGCTGCGCGCCCGCGAGGCCGAGGGCTTCCAGGACACCTGCACCCGCGCCGCAGATGCCGCCGGTTTGGCCATCGTCCACGGCGTAATCTACGCCCGCGATCACGTAAACGGTGCCGCTTCCGCCAACGGCAAGCACTAAAACCTACCATTTAGGGATGTTAATTTTGGCAGGTTTTATATGCGAAAACGCCGCCGCGGCCGCATCGCAATAAGTCCTGCGCCGCCATACATATGCAGCGCCCCAAAGGGGGCCGGCCCCACCGATGCGCGAGGCCGGCCCCCTTTGCCGTTTTGCCTGATAAAACCGACCAAAATAAACCTGTCCCTTTTTGGTAGGTCGGGATAAACCCTTTTCCCAACCGCCGAAGACACACGTAAACAGCATGTCCATGAGGGTATAATTTGCACCGTATGTCTGCACAACGCCTGTGCGCGTACGGTTTTACTCGGGCTACCGTCCATTTCCGTGGAGGCACGGTTCGGCGGCCCTAACAAGAGAGGGGTTCTATGTATAAGATCCTGGAGAAGACGCAGTTCTCGGAGAAGGTGTTCAAGTTCCGCATCGAGGCGCCCGCAATCGCCAAACATGCGCACGCTGGACAGTTCCTCATGGTTCGCGCCAACGAGACGGGCGAGCGTGTCCCGTTTACCCTGGCCGGCTGGAACGGTGACGAGGGCTGGGTCGAGTTCATCTTCATGGTGATCGGCAAGACCACCGAGATGCTTTCCACCTACGAGGCCGGCGAGTCGCTGCGCGACGTCGTGGGCCCGCTGGGCGTTCCCACCGAGATGGCCGAGGGCCCCTGCGCCGTCATTGGCGGCGGCGTCGGCCTGGCAATTGCCTTCCCGGTCGCCAAGCACCTGGTCGAGACCGGTCACGAGGTGCACGCCATCATGGGCGCCCGCACCAAGGACCTCCTGCTCATGGAGGACCAGTTCCGCGAGCTCCTCGACGAGGACCACATCCACATCACCACCGACGACGGCTCCTACGGCGAGCAGGGCGTTGTCACCGCTCCGCTGGAGCGCCTGCTGCAGGACAAGGCCGTGAGCCAGGTCTTCTGCGTCGGCCCCGTTCCGATGATGAAGTTCTCGACCCTCACCGCCCAGAAGTACGACACCCCCATCACCGCGTCGCTCAACCCCATCATGGTTGACGGCACCGGCATGTGCGGCTGCTGCCGCGTCGAGGTGGGCGGCGTGACCAAGTTCGCTTGCGTCGACGGCCCCGACTTCGATGCCACCCTGGTCGACTGGGATGACCTTCGTGCCCGCCAGGCCGCTTACCGTTCCGAAGAGGGCGAGTCCCTCAAGGCCTATGAGGAAAAGAGCTGCGCATGCCACTAGTTAACGGTCGTTTCGTTGCCGATATGAAGTCGCCCCGCACCCCCGATAACGAGGAGCCGGCTGCCGAGCGCGCCTGCGACTTCCGCCCCGTCGACAAGGGCTTCACCGAGGAGATGGCGCTGGCCGAGGCCGAGCGCTGCCTCAACTGCAAGAAGCCGTTCTGTGTTGAGGGCTGCCCCGTCAACATCAACATTCCCCGCTTTATCGAGCAGATCCGCGCGAAGGACTTCGGCGGCGCTCTCGATACCATCCGCGAGGACTCCATGCTTCCCGCCATCTGCGGCCGCGTCTGCCCGCAGGAGAACCAGTGCGAGGGTAAGTGCATCCGTGGCAAGAAGTCCGAGCCCGTGGCCATCGGCCAGCTCGAGCGCTTCCTGGGTGACCGCCCCGAGCTCGCCTCCACGCCCAAGATGGCCCCCAAGAACGGCAAGAAGGTCGCCGTCGTCGGCTCCGGCCCGTCCGGCATCACCTGCGCCGGCGAGCTCGCCCGCAACGGCTTTGACGTCACCGTCTTTGAGGCCTTCTTCACCGGCGGCGGCGTGCTGGTCTACGGCATCCCCGAGTTCCGCCTGCCCAAGGCAGTCGTCAAGCGCGAGATTGACGGCCTGGAGGACATGGGCGTCAAGTTTGAGTACAACTCCGTCGTGGGTAACATGGCCACGGCCGAGGAGCTGTTCGAGCAGGGCTTCGACGCCATCTACGTGGCGACCGGCGCTGGCCTGCCCAAGTTCCTCAACGTCCCCGGCGAGAACCTGCCCAACGTCTTCTTCGCTAACGAGTACCTCACCCGCGTGAACCTGATGAAGGCCAACAAGTTCCCCGAGTACGACACCCCCACCAAGCACGGCAAGAACGTCGTCGTCTTTGGTGGCGGCAACGTGGCTATGGACGCCGTCCGTACCGCCAAGCGTCTGGGCGCCGAGCACGCCATCATCGCCTACCGTCGTACCGAGGACGAGATGCCCTGCCGTCGCGCCGAGCTGCACCACGCCAAGGCCGAGGGCGTCGAGGTTCTGCCGCTCGTTTCCCCGCTCGAGTTTGTCGCTGGCGAGGATGGCTCCGTGTGCGCCGTCAAGGTCCAGAAGATGGAGCTCGGCGAGCCTGACGAGTCCGGCCGTCGTCGCCCGGTGCCCATCGAGGGTGCCATCGAGGAGATTCCCTGCGACGTCGCGATCTCGGCCATCGGCACCAACGCCAACCCCTTCGCTGCCAAGATCGGCGGCAAGATGGAGCTCAACAAGTGGGGCTACATCGTTGCCGACGAGGAGACCGGCCAGACCACCGATCCCCGCATCTGGGCCGGCGGCGACATCGTCACCGGTGCCGCTACGGTCATTCTGGCGATGGGCGCCGGCAAGAAGGCCGCCGCTTCCATCACCAAGAGCCTGCTGGGCGAGTAATCACCTACAGCGTTAGCCACCAAACGGCAAAGTCCCCGTCGAGCACACGCCCGGCGGGGACTTTTTCTATGTCGGCCGCCCCACCACCACAAAGGGGGCAGGTGCCTTTATGGTGATCTGGGGTCTGGTCGGTCGTTTTGTCTCGATCTGTAACAGTTAGAGCCTGTTGAGCCTTGTAGTTGTTACAGATCAAGATATTGTGCGAACATCCGCCTGTTCATCTCGATCTGTAACAGTTAGAGGCCAAATTCCTCGCTACATGTTACAGATCGAGACGTTAGGTTGGCGGCCATTCGGTTCATCTAAATCTGTAACATCTGGGGCCGTTTTGGGCAGCCAGGTGTTACAGGTTGAGATTTTGCGAAAGCCGAGGATGGGCGCCGTCGCCAAAACCTAGCGCTTGCGACGCTTGGTTGCGGCAATGCCGGCCGCGGCTACGGTTGCGCCGGCGATGCCCAGAGCGGCGACCGTCATCGCGGTGGTGTCTCCCGTGTTGACGAGCACCGCAGCATCGGACTTCTTACCGTTCTTGCCCTTACCCTTGGACTTGTCCGTCGTCACCGTGGTCGTCGTCGAAGTCGAACCACCCGCAGGAGCCCCGGTACCGCCAGAGCCATCCGCACCGCCACCCTGCTCGCCGCCGCCAGGCGTCGGCTTGGGTTCCGGCTTGGGTTCCGGCTTGGGCCCGGGCTCCGGCTCGGGATCGGGCGTCGCCTCATCGGTCACCGTAATCGTAATGTTCAAGCGCTCCGAATACTCGCTATACGACATGCCGGGACGCTGCGCCGCAATACGCACGTACATATTGCTGTCGAGCACAATGGGCTCGGTATACCGCACGCGCCCCTCATCACGGCAGGGGCAGGTGTCGTTGGCGGTGTACCAAATCGTCGTGCCATCCTCGGCCGAAAGCTCCAGCTTCGTGCCCTTGGGCACCGTAATATAGTTCTCCTTGGGCGACCATGCACCAAACGTCGTCGCACCAATCGTCGCCACCGGTCGCGCCGGTCGCACTGCCTCGGCAGACACGCGAACGTCGACCTGCTTGGACAGCGCCGTGCCGTCCACCGCCGCCGTCAGCGTCGTCAAACCGGGCAGAACACCATGCAGCGCAAACGTCGCCGCGCCGTCCTCGCCCGTCACGGCCTGGGTGGCATCGACAGAGCAGATAGCCGAGGACTCCAGCCCAACACTAACCTTTGCGCCCGCAAACGGCTTGCCCGCCTTATCGGTCACGTGCGCCACCAGCTCAAAGTCACTGCCCTCAAGCATGGTCACGGCCTGCTCCACGTTGAGCTTGAGCTTGTCGGCACGAACGCCCACGACAAGTTCGCCACTTGCCCAGCGCGCCATGGCCGTGCCGGCGTAGTTGCGAGCGCCATCGAGTTCAAACTCGACCGTCGAGCCCGCCTCACGCGCATCGGCATAGTGAATGCGCAGCACGCGCGACAACGGCTTGCCCTTGGGATCGTCCTGCTTGTCGAGCCACGTATACGTCACGTCGCCCAAGCCCTGCTCACACAATGCGGCCAGGGCATCGTCACTCGCATCCATATACTGTGCAAACTCAACCTCGACGCAATCGGTATAGGCATGGGCCGAAACCACCTCGGGCGCCGCCGTCGACACCAAGCCAATATTCACCTCAGTCTGAATCGGCGGCACGCGAAGCCAGGCCGAACGCGCCTCCTCATACCCGTCCTTGGTCACACGCACCTGATACCATCCGGTCGGCGTATTCCAGTTGTACGCACCGTCCGCACCCGTTGCAAGCGGATTGTCCTGCTCATACTCCTCGGCGTCCCAACGCGTGGCATTGGTGCCGGCGGCATCGTCGGCGCTCCACAGCTCAACCGTTGCACCCTCGACCGTATTGGACAGCAGGCCCTCGTACACCACGCCCGCAGGGTCGGGTGCAGCCTTGGCAGCCACGTTGCGATAACGCGCCTCGAAGATCGACTGCATCTTCTCGTCCGAGATCAAGCCGTCCTTGTTGGCCTTGTAGACCTCGGCATCGGTCAGCTCGCCCCAGTTGACCGTAATACGATTCTGGCATGCGCGCTCCACCTGCTCGCAGGCAACATCGTAGGCGCATTCGGCATTGGTCAGCTTAATCGCGCGCTCCGAACCTACGCTGGTCGAAGCCGCGTCATAGGCAGCGCCCACCACGGTACCCGCCGAACCGGCCGTCAGCACGCCGGCGATTGTCATAATGGAGCCCACCGCCACATCGGTGCTATCGTGGCAGAGCTGGCGATACAGCAGATCCTCAAACGCACGCGCCTTCTCCATGGCGTCACGCAGCGCGTAAATGCACTTCCAGTCGTCCTCGGTCTTCTCGGGCTTGGCAAGCAAGCGCGTATGCTGAAGCTCATAGCCCTCGCGCTCGCCCTTCACCTTCTGCATACGGACGTTCACGTTCTCCCAGTTCTTGCTGGCATCGTTCACGCCGTAAATGCCGGTAAAGATGCCGATGCCCTGGGTCGCCGCGGGAAACGCCTGGCCGGCCGCCTTCCACGCATCGGTCTTAAAGACCTGGCCGAACATCTCACACTCGATCTTGTAGCTTTTGAGCGAACGGATCGTGCGGATGAGCTTCATGTGGGCGCTGACGTCACCGTTGCGCTTCCAAGCCATAAGCCAACCGCGAATCGTAGAGTTATTGAGGCTGTGGACTACGTTCCAGTTATCGTACAGATTGTCCAAAATGTCGCATTGCATGGCGATTGAGTTAAACAGCAGCGCCTGGTTCTTGTTGTTATTGGAGTTCTCGATAAACTCCGACTCGATATAGGCCGTCTGCTCGCCATCGGGCGCCGCGACCTTAAAGCCCTTGACGGTATCGTCGTCAGCCGCCTTGTAGCTCAGCGAGCTGCCGAGCGCCTGGCCCAAATCGTTAAACCCGCTCGTCGACTGGCCGTTGTACTCGCTGGCCTTAATGCCCGCACACTTGTTGAGCGCCGCAGCGGTTGCGTCATTCCAGCTTCCGTATTGGTTGAGCTGGCCGATACCCATCGACTGGCCCACCAGATCCTCGGCCTGCTGGGCAATAAACTCCGCTCGCGACGCATGGTCGACGAGTTCCTTGATGGCCGCCGCATCCGCAGCGTTCGCGCCCTGGGCCGACGCAAGTTCCTGATACCAATCCTCGCCGGTGCCGTACGCGTCCTCAAAGATCATCTTGTCCACGTTGACGCCATAGCTGTCGCCTTGCTTGGTCAGCAGCGCCGACGAGCCGCCAACCGCAGCCTTAAGCTCGGCGGCAAACTGCGCCGCCTCATTGTCCGTCTCACCCTCGCCACTACCAGCGGCAGGAGCACGGCGAACCTTACGCGCGTTGCCGCCCTCGTCCTTGCCGTCCTTGTCCTCCTCGGCAAACGCATCGGCGACCATCTGGTCAATCGCGTCGTTAAAGGCCTCGTCGACATCATTAAACGAGCTATCCATCATATACTCGTGCCACTGCTGCACGGCATTCGAGAACTCCTGCTGGCGCTCCTCGGCCGCGGCGGAATGCTTTTTGGCCGAAGCGTTGGCATCAAAACTCAGCATGGTCATAAGCTGAGCATTGGAGATGCGGTAGGTCTGCGGCATAAAGATTTGCTCAAAGTTACCGCAGTTCACATAGGTCGAGTCATTCGCCTTGTTAAACTCGTCGAGCAGCTTAAGGTAGCCCTCGTCCACATACTCCGCCACATAGCGCACACGGGTGCCCTCGCGCGACTTTTGAGCCAGAGGAATCGTCACCGTCTTGCCATCCACGCAGTCCACGTACAGGTCGAGCGTGTCGGCGGCCTCTTCGTTTCCCACCTCGAGCGTGATGTCAAAGGTCCAGTAGGCGTTCTTCTTTTGTGGCAGATGATGGAAGGTCCACAGGCTCTTGCCGGTGTCCTTGCCGTCCTTGACCAAGTTTTGCGTACCGCCACGATACGTCACATCAAAGTTCCAGACCGAAGCGCTCGGAACATAGCGCACATAGTTGCGAGCCGTCACCTCTGCGGCAGCAGCGGCGACGTCGGTCGACCCCACGCGCGCCTCGAGCGTCACGCGCTCGGCGGCAAGCGTATCCTGCGGCAGGTCGTATTCAATCTTGGCACGGCCGAGTTTATTGGTCTTGCCAGTGTACTTTGCGGCCGAGGCGCCCGCGCCCACGGTAAGCTGCACGCTTTTGCCGGGCGCCGCATAAACGTAGGCCACATTGCCCAGCAGGCTGTGGACGTCGGTGCTGTCGACCTCGATGCGCGACCCGCTAACCTCGAGCGTGGTGCTTCCCAGCGGCAATGTCACCTCGCCCAGCGTAATAAGCGGCGAGATGGCATAGATACCCGCGGCCTTAGGCTTAAAGCGCACAAACACATCGGCGCCCATGCCCTTCTTCATATCGAGAACGAGGTTGTCGCCCTCCCACGTCGCGTCAGTCCACCATGTACGGGAGCTATCACCGGGATCGCGAGAGCCTGCGGACACATCCTCGACGGCATCCTTGGCCAGCGGAATCTCAATCTTGGCAGCCTGGCTGTCCTTGAGCTCGTAATGAATGCGCAGCTCGGTCTCCACGCCAACGACCGCGGACGAATCAGCAATAACCGAGCCCGCCGTCAGCCCGCGCTCGGCACGATAGGCCTCCACGTCAAACGTCGGCACGTCGAGCGTCACGTCGAGCTGTTTGCCGTCCTCAATCTTCACCTGCTTTTGCGCGATATGCTTACCCACGGTCAGCCCTAGCCGGCTAAACGTGGAATAGCTCGTCGCTTGAATGTCGTAGCTCGTCTTGTTAAAGGCGACGATGGTGTACGAACCGGCCTTAAGGCGCGGCGTCTCGGCCTTCATGATAGGCGTGGTGCCATCGTCTTCGTAACCCATCAGATAGGTGACGCCGTCGGCGACTAACTTGCCGTCGGACGTACGAAACACCAGCACGCGGTTGGCTCCCTGGTAGTCGCCCTTGGTCGTGACCGTCGCCGTACCCCAAGGCTTCAAGTCGATATCGACCTTGCCGGCCGAAGGCTTCACCGTCGCCGTCGCCCCACCCAGCTTGAGGCTGTCTTTGGGCACGAGCGTTATCTCCAGATCCTGGTCCGCGTCGGCAATGGCCTGCGACACCACGAGCGCTGTACCCTGGATACGGTAGTCGTTTTCCTTGTCGCCCTTGGCAGGTTTGAGCGTCTTGCCGCCGCTCTTCACCGTCAGATCGATGTTATCGAGACTATCGAGCTCAATGCGTTCGGTCTTATCCTGGCCTGCGACCGGTTCGAGATAGGCCACATTGAGTTCAATCGCGCGCGAAGTCGGAATCTTGGTAAAGTCCTCCGCCTTAATCTCTCCGATATTCCACGTGCCCGTCATCTGGTCGCCCGGGCGCGCCAGCACCATGTCATAGTAACCGCTGAGCGAAATGCGCAGGGTGACTGCTGTCTTGGAGAGAGCGTCCGCTGTAAAGCTGCCGTCATCGCCAACCGCCAGCGGCGTGGACTGCCCCGCCTGCACGAGTGTAGCCGTCGCGCTCTGGGGAAGTTTGCCCGTCACCTGGGCCGCCTCGCCCATCCACTCAAAGGTATAGGCGGGACGCGAAGGGTCGGCCGAGTCCATCTGATCGCCGACGGCATCCGCAACCTTCTTAATCATCGAGGGGTTGCCCGCCGAGTCCGTCGCATAGGCATAGATGGTCTGGCCCTCGCTAAAAGGCATCGAGTAATCGACGCCATCGATCGTCACGTTGTTGACGTACAGGCCCCCCTCTTCGAGCTTGATGTCGGGATTCATGACGCGCAGGGTCACCGCGCTGTGGTTGGTGGTTGAGCTGCCGGCGGCGCTGGTAATGCGCGTATTGTCAAACGGCTCCAGATCAATCGACTGCACGCTCTTGGGCACAACGATTTCCTTACCAGCCAGTGCGGGATCGAGGTAAGTAAACGCGTGCGCTCCGATATATTTGACGCCGTCGCCAATCGTCACCGACGACACATGCTCACACCCGTTAAAGGCATAGGGCCCAATCCGCTCCACCGTGCCCGGCACGGCGATCTGGGTAAAGGTGAGCACTGTTGTGTCCGAGACATAGAACTGTGGCACGCCGCAATAGGCGAATGCAAGATAGGCGATAGTTTTGACCGAAGGCGGCAGCGTTGCCACCACATTGTCGTCAAGTTGTTCGCAGTCCTTAAAGGCCTGCTCGGGAATCGTGGTAAAGGCCGCGTTGTTGGGCCAGGTTACCGTTTGGAGCGTCTTGCTTTTGTAGAATGCATAGCTCTTGAGCTCCTCGACCGAATCGGGCAGTGCGATCTCTTTGATGCTGCTGCCGCCCAAGCCGCCAACCGAGCGGACATGCGAATTCGAAGCGAAGGTGATCGATGTGAGCGCAGCGCTTCCCATACCCGTAAGGCTTACGACATTTTTGTCGTCGATGGTCGAGGGCACCTCCAACGTGGTAATGCCCGCGTCGCCATACTCGATAGAAATTTCGTTGGTGAGGCTATCGATCGAGAAGTAGTACTGCGCAGGGGTCTGCTCGCCGGCCACGTAGCCATCGTCGTATTCGTCCTTTACGCCCATGGCGCCCTTCGAGGTTGCCCAGAGTTCAAGTTCTTCGTTCCAGGTCGCCTCGGTGCCGGAAGCCTCCTCTTGCTTTTGCTGCTCGGCGAGCTCCTTGCCCTCGACAAGATCGGTGGCAAGCGTACCCGCAGGTGTGCTCTCGGTCTGTCCGGCGCCCGTCAGGCCCGCCGCCGATGCAATCTCGGAGGCCGGGGGCGTAGGGGTGTCACCGGTATCGGGCGCTGTGGGGCCGGCAGCGCCGGCATCGGGCGCGTGATCGGCGGCATCGGGCGCGGCGTCGGCGGGGTCGGCGGCGTCTACTTGGTCGACATCCGTCTGCACAAAGGTGCTATCGGTGGTGAGCACCTCAGCAAACGCGCCCACAGGCAACGAGCCCGTCACCATGGTGAGGGTCACCGCGGCAATGGTCAGGCGGCGGCAAAGCGCTCGAACAGTAGTCCACCTCATGGTCGTTCCTTTCCTGCAAACCAAAAGTCATCCAGCGTAATCGTTGTCCAAAAACAAAGCGAACGGTAGGTTCATATATACGAACCTACCGTTCTACCTGCGCAAACCGCCACAAAGGGGACAGGCACCTTTGTGGCGGTTCTGGACTTGGCCGGCCAGTTAGTCTCAATCTGTAACAGCTAGAGGCCAAATTCCTCGCTACGTGTTACAGATCGAGACGTTAGGTTGGCAGCCGAGCAGTTCATCTCAATCTGTAACATCTAGAGCCGTTTTGGGCAGTTTGGTGTTACAGATTGAGATTTTGCTGAGGCCGAGAACGAGAGCCGTCACCCAGCTCTAACGCTTGCGGCACTTGGTCGCGGCGAGGCCGGCGGCGGCTACGGTTGCGCCGGCGATGCCTAGGGCGGCGACCGTCATCGCGGTGGTATCCCCCGTGGTAGCCAGGACAGCATCGCCCTTCTTGGCATGCGTGGTTTTCTCAACCGTCTTGGTCGTGGCGGTTGTCGTGGCCGGCTTGGCCGCGGGCTTGGTCTCGGGCTTCACCTCGGGCTCGGTCTCAGGCTTCACCCCAGGCTGCGGCGTTGGCTTGGGATCCGGCGTAGGCTGCGGATCGGGAGTCGGCGTGGCCTCGGGCGTAAAGGTCAAATCGGTGTTGAGCCACAGGGTGTAGATCCAACCGCTGTCCTCATCGGATACGCTATCCGCGACCTGGTAGCCGCACTCCTGGCCGTTGATCACCAGCTTGGTGTCGGACGTGAAGTAGAAGCCGCGCGCGGACTTGAGGTAGATACCGTAGCGATAGGTCACGCCGGGCTTAAAGACGTCGATGTGATTCGTGATGTTCTGATCCCAGAACTTCTGAGAGTTCACTTCGCTGCCATCGCTGCCCGTCCAGAACTCACACTGAGGAAGGGAGTTGGAACCCGTCGGAACATTCGCCGTAAAGATCGGCTTATCGCCTGCCTTGAAGGTGGTCGTGGCGCCGTTGATCTCGACAACGTCGATGGCCCGCCATTCGTCGATCGGCTGCTCGCACAGCATATTGTCGGCGTTTGGTGCGAAGACGCCGTCGACGGTCTTGATGTGGTGCGCCCAATGGCCGTTGACGTACATCATGCAGTCATTGCCCACGGTATTGTCGCCCTTGAGCCTCAGCTCAACGGAGTACATGTAGAACTTGCCCTCCTCGAAGTGGTCAATCTTCTTCATGCCCGGCGTGTACTTTGCGGGGTCGGAATACCAGAAGGCAACGGGCTTGAGCTCCGCAGGGTCGCTGCCATCCATCTCTTCCCAGCACTCATAGGCGATCTCATACTTATCGGCATCGGCGGCAGGAATCGTCGCGGTCGCACGCGGCGCCTCGCCGGGCGCGTAGTCGATTTTCACATCGTTGACGTTTAGATTCTCAAGAGCTTCGTTTTCCGACGAAGCAGGCGTCGTAACTGTTTTAATAGCAGGGACATACAGGAATTCTCCGCTTAGACTCGACTTTACGGTTTCCCCGTTTACGGTAACAACGGTTTCATCGCTGAAGGAATATCCGTCTTTTGGCTTCAGCATAAGAGAATACACGTACTCTTTCCCGCTTTTAAACTTTGTAATAGTCGGCAGGGAACCATGTGAGCCGTTATCGGAATACCAGGCAGCAACGGGTTCGTTGTTTTCAAATTCCTGCCAGCATTCATAAGCGATTTCGTATTTATCTGCATCGTAGTTAGGGACACCTGCCGTCGCCTGCGGACCAGTATCCAGCTGCCAATTGAAGTTCGTATTCTGAACATTGGCAAAGGAGATGGATTCCGATTCTGATTCCGCTGCCGGGATAACAAGGCACGCCCTCTCGTAGACATGGGTGCGGGTGTAGTAGTCATCCCGGATCTCGTTAATAGTGGGTTTCCCGGTCGCCTCGGTGTCTCCTTTAAAGGCGTCGTCCGGATCACCGATGATGATATTCCCGGGCTCTGTACCCGTATACGTAAGCTTGGATCCATCATAGGTGGTCGTCATCTTGGACTTATTCTCCTTGTACTCCGTAAAGTACTTCTGCTCCTCCTTCTGTCTCTGAATCTTGCTGATATCCAGGGTAAGCGTTGTTTTATTGCTCGCACTGTCATACGCCGCATGGACGATCAAGTCCCCCAGGCCGATAAAAGTCAAAGCGCTACCATCGAGAGCAGACTGGTCTCCATCTACAAGGGCAATCCCCTTCACATACTCAATCGTTTCTTCTTTCTTGATGTCGGTGTAATTGTTCCGCACCGTAATATTGACCCTAACGCCGCTGCCGCCAACAACATCGGTCACACCGCAGGGCATGATGGCGTCATTCGCCGGCGTGGCGGCGTTGTCGCTGGGAGTATTTTGTTCAGCGGGTGCCGCATCGTTGGATTCATCGGTGGCGCCAGTCGGGACCGTCTGCTGAGGCTCAGCGGTGGCTTGCGCCGTCAGAGCAGCATCGGTTGCAGGCGCGGTCGCCGGAGCCGCCGTATCCTCCACAACCGTCGGCGTCACCGGAGCCGCGGCAACCTCATCCGTCCCAGCGGCCGGATCGGCGCATTCCGTCGCCAGCGCCACGCTCGGCAGCAGCAACTGACCGACCATAAGCGCACACGCGCCGGCGCAAGCGATTTTGGCACCCACACAACGCCAGGTACCGTGAACCAGCGAGCAGGTACGCTCGCGTTGGGTTTGCTTATCAAAGTGACTTCCGCACATAACGCCCTCCTTGGTCGTAGGGACACCACCACAAATGAACTGCGTCCCGAATCTTGGCCTTCTTTATTAGAAGCGAACACTAGGACGC
>NZ_QSKB01000024.1:0-46105 GCF_003469085.1 Collinsella sp. AM29-10AC | reverse complement strand
TCGCAAGAAGATGATGGGGCGGAATGTCAATCCTGGTCTAACAGAGCCTTAAAAAATCATTGAGTACCTAATGATTTTTTAATCCCCGTCCCAGAAAAATCGTCACAGAAAGGACTACTGCTGTTGAGCGCGGCGGGCGGCACGGCGGGCTCTTGCCTCTTGAATCTCTTCGAGATGAGCAATGATCTCGGCAGCGCTTTCCTCGATGGCTTTGCCGTCGGTACGCACTACAAAGCAGCCCAGGCGTTTCATGAGCGCGCGGGCTTCCGCAAGCTCACTACGCACGCTCTCGGGCTCGGCATAGGAGCCTGCGACGGCGCGGGCGTAGTCGTCGCCCAAGCGGCTATCGCGAATCTCGGAAATCACATCGACGGTCGAAATCAAGCCGAACAGGCGCATCGGGTCAACCTCGTAAATCGACTTGGGCGGCTCCATGCCATGCGCCAGTGGGACATTGGCGACCTTGTAGCCCTGATAGGCTAAATACATCGACAGCGGCGTCTTGGATGTACGCGACACACCCAGCAGCACGATATCGGCACCCGACAGATCGTCGCAACCACGACCGTCATCGTGCTCAACGAAATACTCCATGGCCTCGATACGATGGAAATAGCGGTCATCGGTCTTGTGAATCACGCCCGCAACGCACTTGGGCGGCATACCGATGAGCGACGACAGCACGGCAAGCGTCGGGCCGATCAGGTCGACCGAACGGATATGCAGCATACCCAGGTAATCGAGCACGCGGGCGCGAAGCGCCGGATCGACAATGGTATGGAACACGGCGACATCGCGATGGTCGGCATCGACGCGCGGCCCCACAAATGACTTGACCTGCTCCACCGAGGTCACCTTGGGCAGGCGCAAGAGACGAAAAGCCCCTTCATCAAATTGCCCGGACGCCGCAAGCACCACCTCACAAGCGGTATCGCCGAGCGAATCGGAGATAACGATAACGGTGGGACGAGCGGTGACCGGGCAATCCATGCGGGGCTCCTTTTGCGCTTATGCGCAGGCTGGCTTACTTTTTGCGGGCAAGCTCACCGATGTTGGCGATGCCGGAGAAAACGGCCTCGAAGCGGTTGAGCAGCTTAAGGCGATTATCGCGAAGCTGCTCGTCCTTGTCCATGACCATGACCTCGTCGAAGAAGCGGTCGATGGGGGCACGCAGGGCGGCGAGGGCAGCAAATGCGGCCGGGTAGTCCTCGGCAGCAAGGGCGGCATCGACAGCGGTCTGAGCAGCCTCGGAGGCGTCGGCGAGCGCGAGTTCGGCCTCGCCCATCAGGGCGCGGTCGTACTCCGCACCCAGCTCGGGCTTCGAGATATGCGCGGCACGGGCATAGGCGGTAGCCAGGTTGTCGAACGTCTCAGCGTCGTTTTTGCGGGCCTCGTCGAGGGCGGCGCAGCGGGCGAAGAAGACGGACGGGGCGATAATGTGCACCGCGGAGACAGCGGCAACGGTATCGGCCGGGATCTTTTCGTCGCGGGCCATGCTCACCAGGCGGCCATGGAAGAAGTCACGAACCTGCTGCGCGACCTCGGCGGCGTCGAACTCAATGCCCTGCTCGCTATAGAGCTCGAGCGCAAAGTCGATGAGCGACGTGGGATCGATCGGCAGACGGTCGCGCAGGATGTTGATGATACCGATAGCGGCACGACGCAGCGCGTAGGGATCGGAGGAGCCAGTCGGGGGCTCGCCGATGGCAAAGATACCGGCGATGGTATCGAGCTTGTCGGCGCAGGCCACGATGCAGCCAGCGGTGCCCTCGGGCAGCTCGTCGCCGGCAAAGCGGGGACGATAATGATCGCGAATGGCGTGGGCAACCTCGTCGTTCTCCCCCATCGCGGTCGCGTAATAACCGCCCATCACGCCCTGTTGGCTCGTGAACTCGACGACGGCGTTGGACACCAGGTCGGCCTTGCACAGGTGAGCGGCGCGAGCGGCGTCGGCGGCCAGGTGGGCGCCCAGATGGGCCTCACGGGCAATGGCGAGCGCGAGCTGCTCAACACGCTCGGACTTGGCGAGCACGCTGCCGAGCTTCTCCTGGAAGGCGACCTTGGCCAGACGCTCGCGGAACTCGTCGAGGGAGATCTTCAGGTCCTCCTCGTAGAAGAACTTGGCGTCGTCCAGGCGGGCGCGCACGACGCGCTCGTTGCCGTCGATCACACGCTCGGCGTTCTCGGGCTTGCTGTTGGAGACGACCACGAACTCACGCGTAAGCTTGCCCTCGCCGTCATAGATCGGGAAGTAGCGCTGGTTGGTGAGCATGGACTCGCAGATGATCTCGTGCGGGACCTTGAGGAACTCCTCGTCGAAGGTACCGACGAGCACCGTCGGCCACTCGCAGAGGTTAATGACCTCCTCAAAGACCTTCTTGGGCGTGTCGACATGGCAGCCGGGGCGAGCGGCCTCGACCTCGGCGATACCGGCAAGGATGGCCTCACGACGACGCTCGGCAGAAAGCACGCCGGCGTCCTCGAGCACCTGCTCGTAGACGGCGGGGCTAGCGACAACATGGTCACCGGGGCCAAGCACGCGATGGCCACGCGTGGTGTTGCCGCTCGTCACGTCGGCAAACGACACAGGCACAATATCCTCGCCCAGAAGGCAGCAAATCCAGCGGACCGGACGCACGAACGTCGCGTGCTCGTGCCCCCAGCGCTGGCTGCGGTAGTTGGGCCACTGCAGGCCGGCGATAGTCTTCTCGCACAGGGCCGTCAGGATCGGGGTAGCCGGTGCGGAGGGAATGTTCTTCTCGGCGAACACATACTCGCGGCCGTCGGTGTCCTCACGACGGACCAAGTCCTCGGCAGCCACACCGAACTTACGGGCGAAGCCCTGTGCGGCCTTGGTGGCGTTGCCGTCGGCATCAAAGGCAATGTTTGCCGCGGGGCCGCGCTTGACCTCGTGAACCTCATCGGTCGCAGTGGCGACGTTGGCCACGAGCGCAGCCAGACGACGCGGACTCGAGATCACGCGGACCTCGCCATGGGCCAGACCGGCCTCGTCGAGGCCCTTGGCGATCATGGTGCCAAGCTGCTTGACAGCATTGTTCAGCGGTGCGGAGGGCATTTCCTCCGTACCGATCTCAAACAGGAAATCCTTAGCGTCTGCCATGGCTTACGCCACCTCGCCTTCCTGGTCGGCATTCTCGTTGACTCCGGCGACCTCGGCCATGTAGGCCTCGCAGCACGCCTTGGCGACGGCGCGGACGCGCAGGATGTAGTTGGCACGCTCGACCGCGGACAGGGCGCCACGGGCATCGAGCAGGTTGAAGGCATGGCTGCACTTCATGACGCAGTCGTACGCCGGTAGCGGCAGTTTGCGCTCCAGGCAGGAATGGCACTCGGCCTCGTAGTCGTCAAACTTCTGACGCATCATCTCGACGTTGGCGACCTCAAAGTTATAGGCACTGAACTCGCGCTCGTTCTCGAGGAACACGTCGCCGTAGGTCATGGGCGTGCCATCGGGCAGGTAGCTCCACACCAGATCGTAGACCGAGTTGACGCCCTGGGCGTACATGGCGATACGCTCCAGGCCATAGGTAATCTCGACGGGCACGGGGTCGACCTCGATACCGCCCACCTGCTGGAAGTACGTAAACTGCGTGACCTCCATGCCGTTGAGCCAGACCTCCCAGCCAAGGCCCCAGGCGCCCAGGGTCGGGCTCTCCCAGTCGTCCTCGACAAAGCGGACGTCATGGTCGTTGGGGTCCAGGCCAATGGCGGCCAGCGAACCCAGGTAGAGCTCCTGGGCGTTGACCGGCGACGGCTTGATGAGCACCTGGAACTGATAGTAGTGCTGCATGCGGTTAGGGTTCTCGCCGTAGCGGCCGTCGGCGGGACGGCGGCAAGGCTGCGCATAGCAGGTGCGCCACTCGGCGGGACCGAGCGAGCGCAGCGTGGTCGCGGTATGGAAGGTACCGGCACCGACCTCGGAGTCATAGGGCTGCATAATGACGCAGCCCTGCTCGCCCCAGTACTGCTGGAGGCGCAGGATGATGTCTTGGAAGGAAAGCGATGAAGCGTTCATGCCTCTAATATCCCCTCGTCGAAACGATTACACGGTTAGGTACTGTACTATAGCGGTTTTTAGTCGATAGCGCCGATGCGGTTGAGCGGCCAGTAGCGCACAAGCGCCACAGCGATCAAATCAGAGCGATCGACGGGACCAAAGTAGCGCGAGTCGGCAGAGTTTTCGCGGTTGTCGCCCATCACCCACACGCACCCGTCGGGAACGGTGTAGGGATAACTCACCTGGGCGCCAGGCGCTTGGACCGAAAGCGGCCAGCTCATGCCCGTCGTATAGTCCTCGTCGAGCGCCTGGCCGTCAACGACGACCTTGCCGTCCTGAAGGTCGACCGTCTGGCCGGCCGTGGCGATGACGCGCTTTACCAGCACGTCATGCTCGGATGTGGCATCGGGGTTGTGAAACACCACGATATCGCCCTGTTTGACGGGCTGTCCGAGTTCGAGCGTCACCTTCTGCGCCAGAATCTGATCGCCGATCTCGATCGTGTCCTCCATGGAACCGGTGGGCACTACAAAGGGCTCGACCACAAACGAGCGAATCAAGAAGGTGGCGACCAGTGCGATCGCGATGACCGCGATCCACTCAAAAGCGCCCCTCAACGCGGAATGTTGCGTAGGAACCATACTCACTCCTCGCTCTGCGAATACGAAGCGTCAAGGATCACCTGCGCGTAAGCGCGCTCCTCGGGCGTGAGCCGCGCCGTCTCGATCAAGTCCGGACGCCAGCGGCAGGTGCGCTCGATGGCGTTCTTGCGACGCCAGGCATCGACCTTGGCGTGATCGCCGCTCACAAGCACCGGAGGCACGCCCTCGCCGTTGAACTCGGCGGGACGGGTGTACTGCGCGTACTCGAGCAGGCCTCCGTCCTCGGCGGTCGAGAACGACTCGTCGACGTTGCTCATCTCATCACCAAGGGCGCCGGGGATCAGGCGTACGACGGCATCGGCAACGACCATAGCGGGAAGCTCGCCGCCCGTGAGCACGTAATCGCCGATCGACAGGCGCTCGTCGGCATACGCATAGGCACGCTCGTCGACACCTTCGTAACGGCTGCACACAAACAGCAGGCGCTCGCTTTTGAGCAGGCGCTCGGCCACATGCTGCGTAAAAGGCTCGCCGCACGGGGTGAAGAACACCACCGTCGGCTTGGGGCCCTCCGCGCTAATGGCCTCGATGGCCTCGGCGATAGGCTCGACCTTCATGAGCATGCCCTGCCCGCCGCCGTACGGCTCGTCATCGACGGTACGATGGCGGTCGTGCGTCCAGTCGCGCAGGTTATACGCCTTAAAATCAAAAAGGCCGGCCTTGCGGGCGCGGCCCAAAATCGATGTGGACATGACGGGCTCAAACATCTCGGGAAAGACCGAAAGGGTCTCAATCAGCATGTTGTCCTCCCTACTTGTCCATATCGATCAGGCCGTCCATAACGTGGACGGAAATTGTTCCTGTGTCGGGAAGATCGAGCACAACCTGCTCGATCACGGGAATCAGTACCTCGCCGTACCGATCGCCCTCGACAACCCAAACATCGTTAGCGGGCGTCGACATGATCTCGACGATCGTACCGAGTGAACCGAAGCGCTCGTCGACCACCTCGCGACCCATCAGGTCGGAATAGGCGGCGTCGAGTGAATCGAGCTCAAAATCGTCACGATTTGCCAACACATAGCATCCCGTGATGCCCTCGGCGGCCGTCAAGTCGTCAATGCCCTCAAACGAGACCAGATCGCCATCGCCCGTATCGGTGACGGACACGACCGTGCAAAAGCGGTCGCGCTTGAGCGCCGGCGGCGTCAGGGCGACGCGCATACCCGGCTCTAATACAGAAGGAAGCCCCCGCAGCGGCTGCGCGAGGACCTCCCCCTTCCTTCCGTGCGGCTTGACCACACGGGCGATGTTTTTGTACTGGAACCTCAAGGTCCTAGCCCAGAACCTCTACCTCGACAGCAGTGTCGAGGCGAGCGGCCAGTGCACGGGCGAGCGTGCGAATGGCCTTGATGGTACGGCCACGACGGCCGATGACCTTAGCGACGTCATCCTCGGCGACCGAAACCTCGATCGTAGAGGCGTCGTCACCATCGATGACCTCAAGGCTCACGGAATCCGGGTCGTCGACGATCTGAACAACGAGATATTCGACGAGATCGGCGATGCGATCTGAGAGCATTGCCTCACCCTCGAGCTGTGCAGCGTCAACCTCAGGCACGATTTACTCCTCGGCGCCCTCAGCGGCCTCAGCGGCAGCCTTAGCGGCCTCGGCCTCTTTGGCGAGCTGCTTCTTGGACTTCTTGACGACGGTCTCGGTCTTCTCGCCCTCGTTGGCGGCCTTGACCAGAGCGGCGACGGCGTCGGTGAGCTGAGCGCCCTTGGACTGCCAGTCGGCGATCTTCTCGAGGTCGAGGTTGATGGTCTTGGGGGCGGTCATCGGGTTGTAGCGGCCAACCTCCTCGATGATACGACCGTCACGCGGGGCGCGGGAATCGGCGACGACGACACGGTAGTACGGACGCTTCTTAGCGCCGTGACGAGCAAGGCGAATCTTGACTGCCAAAGGAAACTCCTCCAACCAAGCAGCTTTAGGCTGCAACTACAAACAAACAGTTGAACATAATACGCCATCGACGCGGGCAGGTGAAGTCCGTGAGACCAACTTCTTCGGTGTAGTCGAAGGCAAATCCATATCTTAGACAAGAATTCGCGATTTGCAAGCACATACACGCACCCCACATGAGCTGCGCGGTATACTCATGACATGGAAAGACGCGAACATACATACGGTTATGAGGATGCCATGGGCGTCACGCCGCCTCCCTGGACGGGTCCGGCGGTGGGCCTGATGGACCTCGATGCGTTTTTTGCGAGCGTGGAGATGCTCGATCATCCCGAATGGCGCGGAAAGCCGCTCATCGTGGGCGGAGACGCCGATTCCCGCGGCGTTGTGTCCACCTGTTCTTACGAGGCACGTCGCTTTGGCGTGCACTCCGCCATGCCCTCAGCCGAGGCACGGCGCTTGTGCCCGCAAGCCATTTGGACGCACGGGCACTTTGATCGCTATCGCGAGGTGAGCGCGCAGGTCATGGCGATTCTTGCCGAGGAGACGCCGCGCGTTGAGCGCGTATCGATCGACGAAGCCTTTATCGATATCACACCGGGTCGCTTTGCGCCCGAGGACCCGCTGCTGGTTGCACGGCGTATAAGCGACCGCGTGGCAGCGCTGGGAGTGACGTGCTCCATTGGCGTAGGCTGCAACAAGACGGTCGCAAAGATCGCAAGCGAGCGGGATAAGCCGTTTGGGCTGACCATCGTGCGCCCCGGAACCGAGCAGCGCTTTTTGGCCGCGCTGCCGGTATCTGCCATGAGCGGCATCGGGCGCTCGGCCGAGGAGCGACTGCGCCGCATGCGCATCTACACGCTCGGCGAGCTATCACGTGCACCGGAATCCACCTTGGCCTCTATTTTTGGCGTCAACGGCGAACGCATGCGCCAGCGTGCGCTGGGACTCGAAATCTCCGAAGTCACGAGTCTCGATGAAGGGCGCGAGGTCAAGTCGGTCAGCAATGAACGCACCTTTGCGAAAGATTTGACTGAGCGCGGGGACATCGAAGCGGCGATTGCGCTGCTGGGTGAGTCGGTTGGACGCCGCCTGCGCCGTCAGGGACTGACGGGCGGCACGGTAACGCTCAGGCTCAAGTATTCGTATGGAAGCGGGCGTACGGCACAGCGCCGGCTGCCTCATCCGACCGACGATGAGAACATCTTCGTGGCCGTGGCGCTCGAGCTACTCGACAACATCTGGCAGGAAGGCATGCATGTTCGCTTAGCAGGCATCGGTATGAGCGACTTCGACCACCAAGGCGGCATCCAGACCGACCTGTTCTGCGAAGTCGACGACCGCGGAGCCCAATCGAGCGACCGTCGCGACCTCTCCGTCGCGATCGATGCCGTCCGAGACAAGTTCGGCGACACCGCCCTATCCTTCGGCCGCCAATCCCGCTTCAGCGATTAACCGCCTTTGAGCAAAAAGAAAGCCGGGCAGGTACGGAAAACCGCAACTGCCCGGCAAAATGCGCGAGGCTAACTAAAAGCCCCGTATCAAATGAGCCACTAGAGGAGGTCGAGGGGGAGCTGGGGGGCGTCACCCCAGAGCTTTTCTAGACGGTAGAAGTCGCGGGCTTCGGGAGTGAAGACGTGAACGACGACCGAGCCGTAGTCCATGAGCATCCAGATCTTCTGCTCGCGGCCCTCGATGGAGAACGGATGCTCACCGCAAGCCTCGGCGACCTTCTCCTCGATCTCGTCGACAATCGAATCGACCTGGCGGTTGTTGGTACCGGTGGCAAGCACAAAGTAGTCGCACACGTCGGAAAGCTCGGTCAGGTTGAGCACCTGCACGTCCTCGCCCTTCTTGTCGTAGGCGGCCTGCGCGGCGGCGCGGGCGACATCCTCGGCGGCGACACCGCTCGCGGACAGCGAGGCGGCGGTGCGGTCGGACGTGGCAACGAAACTCTTGTGCTCCACACCTTCAAGAATCTGCTCGTCAGTCATGGTCTCGTCGGCCATGGAATACCTCTTTCTAGACACACCCGAGCTAGCGCAGCTGGGCGTAATGGTTGTAAATCGTAATAGCCGTGGGATAAAGATAGCGCCCGGACTGGATCACATAGACCAGACCCTGCGCAAAACAGGAGAAGAACAACTCGTCGAGCGAGGACTTCCCCACCATCTTGCGCAGCGCATGGGCATAGTCGCCGTGGCGGTTGGGCTCGATGGCATCTGCCACAAAGACCACCATATCGAGCGGCGTCATGTCGCAGGCACCCACGGTGTGACGGTCGACAGCCTGGAAAACGGCCGGTGACAGCTCGGGAAAAAGCTGCGGAAGCTCATAGGCGGCAACAGGGCCATGCAAAAGCGGCGTCGCGGCGGAAGGAGAGCCGACAACCTTGATGCCATAGTGAAGCGCGCGGGCCACGAGCTCATCATCGGAAAGCACCTTGTCCCAGTCGTGAATTAAGCCGGCGGCAGCGGCATCAAAGCGGTCAACGCCGTAGACCTCGGCCAGATGAAGTGCGGTCTCGGCAACACCCAGCGAATGCACATAGCGCTTGCGCTTATCTTTCATGCGAACATCGAGCAGCTCTTGAATGCGCTTGAGCAGCGCGCGCTCATCGCCCTCAAACTGATCCTCTACCGACAACGTAGCCCCCATCACTCAAAATCTTCTTGACCCAGATCGACATACAAACTGCGCTTGCGAATGTAGCCGAGCACAGACTCGCTCGTAAGATAGCGCACGCTCATGCCGCGGGCAACTCGCTTACGAATGTTCGTCGAGCTGATCGCCAGCGCCGGAATCTGAATATAGCGCACGTCGAACGGCAGCCCCGACTCTTTGATTCGGGCACGCGCCGTATCGATATCAAAGCCCGGTCGCGTCGCCGCAATAAAGGTAGCAAGCTCAGCAATTCGTTCGGCATCATGCCAGGTCACAATATCGATAATCGCATCGGCGCCCGTAATAAAGTAGAGCTTTACCTGCGGCGGGTAAAAGTCGCGAAGGGCATGAAGCGTATCGGCCGTATAGGTTACGCCCGGACGGTCAATCTCGAACCGGCTCGCCAAAAAGGCCGGGTTCGCGGCGGTGGCGAGGACCGTCATGGCATAACGGTCCTCGGCAGGCGTCACCGGCTTGTCAAGCTTAAAGGCGGGAGAGCCCGCCGGCATAAAGAGCACAGCGTCCAAGTCGAGCGACTCGCGCGCCTGCTCGGCAGTCACCAGGTGCCCGTAATGAATCGGGTCGAATGTGCCGCCCATAATGCCAAGCCGAAACTCTTTGCCCTCTTTTATGGGCAGCTCGGGCAAACCGATTCCACCGCGCAGCGACATGGCTTACTCGCCCTCCGAGGTCTCGGCATCGTCCGCGACATCCGCCGCATCGACAACCTCGACGCCCTCATCCGGAGCATCGGTCACGTCAAGGGCCTCAACGGCAACGTCCTCGCCAGCGTCCTCGAGCTCCTCGTACTCCGAGAAGTCCTCAGCGCCCTCAAAGTCAAAGGCGCGCTGGCAAATGCGGACCTCGTCGCCCGCACGGCAACCGGCCTTCTCGAGCGCGTCGTCAACACCCATACGCGCAAACTTGTGCTGTAGATAAATGACAGCTTCCTCGTTTTCCCAATCGGTCTGGATGACCATGCGCTCAATCGCGCGACCAACCACACGGAAGGCACCGGGCTCTTCCTGGACAATGCGGAAACGCTTCTCGCGCTGCAGACGGCGGCGCTCCCACTCCTCGTCGCGCAGATCGACTGGCTCAGCGGAGACCACCAACTCGGCACGCAGCTTAGCCACCTGCTCGCCCACGGCAAGCATCAGCGTGTTGAGGCCGGCGCCCGTCACGGCGGACACGGCAAAGAACATATGTCCATCGTCGAGCGCGGCGCGCTTGAGGTCGGCAATCTTGTCGGCCGTGCCCGGCGCATCGCACTTGTTGGCGACGACGATCTGCGGACGCTCCGAAAGCTCGGCGCCATACTGCTCGAGCTCACGGTTGATGATACGGTAATCCTCGACCGGATCGCGATCCTCAAACCCGCCCGTCATGTCAACGACATGCATGATGAGCGCCGTGCGCTCAATGTGGCGCAGGAACTGGTGGCCCAGGCCCTTGCCCTCGCTCGCGCCCTCGATCAAACCAGGAACGTCGGCAACGACGTAAGAATACTCACCGGCACGCACCATGCCGAGGTTCGGCACGAGCGTTGTAAACGGATAGTCGGCGATCTTGGGACGGGCGGCACTCATGCGCGCGATAAGCGAGGACTTGCCCACCGAGGGGAAACCCACGAGCGCGGCATCGGCCATAAGCTTCATCTCAAGCTCAATCCAGTGCTCCTCGGCCGGTTCGCCCAGCTGAGCGAACGCGGGCGCGCGACGCACCGACGTCACAAAGTGCGTGTTGCCCAGGCCACCGACACCGCCGGGCGCCACGACAACGCGCTCGCCATCGTGCACCAGGTCAGCAATCTCGAACATCGGGGTCTGCGTCTCGGGGTCGAGCTCGCGCACCACGGTACCCATGGGAACCTTCAGGATCAGGTCCTCGCCGCTCTTACCGTTACGACGGGCACCCTGCCCATGCGTGCCGCGCTCGGCGCGGAAGTGATGCTTGAAGCGGTAATCGATCAGCGAAGACAGCTGAGCATCGGCCTGGATGACAACATTGCCGCCACGACCGCCGTCGCCGCCATCGGGGCCGCCCTTGGGGACAAATGCCTCGCGCCTAAACGACATGCATCCGGCTCCGCCGTCGCCGCCGCACACGTTAATGCGGCTGATATCGGTGAACTGTGACAACAGAATCGCCTCCTACAAAAAGAGGGAGACCCTTGAATCCTAAAACTCAAGTGCCTCCCACATATGTGCTCTATGAAGGGTAAATTACGCGTTCGCGAGCGGGCGTACGCTGACCCTGTGCTTGATACCCTTGTGGAACTCAACGGTACCGTCGACCAGCGCGAACAGCGTGTCGTCCTTGCCGCGGCCAACGTTCTCACCCGGGTGGATGTGCGTGCCGTGCTGACGGACGAGAATCGTGCCCGTGGTTACCGTCTGGCCGGCATAGCGCTTCGTGCCAAGGCGCTGACCGCGGGAGTCACGGCCATTACGGGAGGAACCGAGTCCTTTTTTGTGTGCCATTGTGTATACCTACTCTTTCGTTACGAGTGTAATCTACTCGGCGACGGGAGCCTCGGCAACAGCCTCGGCCTCTGCCTTGACAGCCTTCTTGGCGCGGGACGTAGCCTGGACCTTCACGATCTTCAGCTTGGTGAGCTGCTGACGGTGACCCTTCAGACGACGATAGCGCTTACGCTTGTGGAACTTGAAGACCAGCTGCTTCTCGCCCTTGAACTGCTCAACGATCTGAGCGGTAACCTTGGCCTTGGCCAGCTTGTCGGGATCGGTGACGATCTTCTTACCATCGTTGAGGAAGATGACCGGCAGGGTGACCTTGTCGCCCTCATTGCCCTCGATCTTCTCGACGGTGATGACATCGTCGGTGGCGACCTTGTACTGCTTGCCGCCCGTGTTAACGATTGCGTACATGTTTACTTGCCCTTCATGCATCAGTTAGTGCAACAGCCGAATATAGTAGCAGGCGAAAATACCCCCGTCAACGAGTATGTGGAGCAAATCCACAAGTTCGCACAGGTATGGGGCTGACGAGTCGGCCCTCGTCGTCCTCGCATGCTTGATTCTGACGCTCGACATCGTAGGAGCAGATGGTCACGAGGTCTTGCATACCGGTGGAAACAATAGGTGCATCCACGCCCGGGGTCAAGCCCTGCAACAAAACATCAGCAGCAGAAAGCAAAATTTCCGGACGCATGGAGCCCTCGTTGTCGGCATGGGTGTCGAGCATGAGCACCAGATGGTCCTCACACTCCCCCGCCGTGAGCTCATAGCCAACGAGCGTATGGTCCAGATCAAGTCGCTTGCTCTTTTTGCCGCGCGCGTAGTCGATGCCATGGTCCGCGCGCAGCGTGTCGATCGCACGACGCACCTCGTCGGCGCTTACGGGCGCCTCGGGATCCAAGTGCAGGTCGATGCGATACGACAGACGCGTGAGTTGCGCCGTCAACGCCGGCGTGCGCACGTCGATATACGCCGCCTCGATGGGCGCCAGATCGGCCGGAGACGCCGCAGCCAGGCGCCCAAACGCCTCGTCGAGCGCCACGAACTCGGTCATAAACAGGTCATACCACTCGCAGGTCGACGACGTACCCACCGGTAACGCCGAAGAGAAGCCCACGCGCATGTGCGGAGAGAAGCCCTGCGTGACGGCATAGGGAAGTCCCGCACGGCGCACGATGCGCTCAATGGTATGGATTACTTCGAGATGGCCCAGGTACTTAAGGCGATCGCGCTTGCCATAGCGAACACGAAGTCTAAAGAGCGTGGGGTTTTCGGTCAGGCGCTCACTCATGCGCGATCACCCATCAATACATTCTTGGCGTGGAGCGTGGGGCAGATTCCGCAGCCGGTGCACGACGTGCGGGTGCAGTCGGGAGTCGTGACACCCTCGAGCGAGCGACGGTACTCGCGCTCGAGGAAGCCGCGCGTGCAGCCGGGGCTCACGTGCTCCCACGGCAGGCGCCAGTCCAACTCGTAGGGCAGGTGCACGAGCTCATTGAGGTCGATGCCGTTTTTGGCAGCAGCCTCCTTCCAGTTATCGAGCGAGAAATGCTCTACCCAGGCGTCAAAGCGAGAGCCCGCGCGCCAAGCATCGATGATGACGGGCGTCATGTCACGACCGGCGCGGGACAGAGCGGCCTCGATGAGCGAGGTCTCGGCATCGTGGTAATGCACGCGGACGGCACGGTTGCGAACGCTCGTGATAAGCAGCTTCTGGCGACGCTTGACGTCGTCGTAGTCGAGCTGTGGGCACCACTGGAACGGCGTGGCAGCCTTGGGGATAAAGACCGAAACCGAGATGGACACCGAGATCGAGCCGCGACGAGCCTTGGGCACCACGGAACGACCGAGCTCCAGCACGTGATCGGCCAGATTGGCGATGGCCACGATGTCCTCGTCGCGCTCGCCGGGAAGGCCCATCATAAAGTAGAGCTTCATGCGGTTCCAGCCGGCCTCGAAGGCCGCCTTGGCCGCACGGTCCAGGTCCTCCTCGGTCACGTTCTTGTTAATGATGTCGCGCATGCGCTGGCTGCCGGCCTCGGGTGCGAACGTCAGGCCGCCCTTCTTTTCGCCGGCGACCGACTCGGCCATATCCACGCCAAACGAATCCAGGCGCTGCGACGGAATAGACACGCGAATACCCGTATCCTCCAGGCGACGGTTGAGCCTGCCGAGCACGTCGCGAATGCAGGAGTGGTCGGTCGTGGAGAGCGAGGTCAGCGACACCTCGTCATAGCCGGTCTTTTCCAGACCCTGAATCACCGACGAGACGATCTGGTCGGCCGAGCGCTCGCGCACCGGGCGATACGTCATGCCGGCCTGGCAAAAGCGACAGCCGCGGGCGCAGCCGCGCAGGATCTCGATAGACAGGCGGTCGTGGACCAGCTGCGCATAGGGTACGCACGACTGCGACAGCGGATTCGTGGCGCCGAAATCCTCGACGACGCGCTTGTAGACCACGGTCGGCGCATCCTTGCCCTCACGCGGCACGGTGTAGCCATGCGGCGAGCAGGGCTCGTCGTGACGAACCTCATAGAGCGACGGCACGTAGTTGCCGGCAATGGATGCAAGCTGCTCAACAATCTGCGCGCGCGGGACCCCTTCGTCACGCAGGCGGCGATGCAGCTGGCAGGTCTCGAGCAGCGATTCCTCGCCCTCGCCGATGAGGATGGCATCGAAAAAGGCCGCGTACGGCTCGGGGTTGTACACCGAGGGACCGCCGGCGATGATGATGGGGTCGTCTTCGCCTCGGTCGGCCGCTAACAGCGGAATGCCAGCGAGGTCGAGAGCCTCGAGGAAGTTCGTCACCGCCATCTCGTGCGGCACATGCAGACCGACGATATCAAACGAAGCGACGGGGGCAGCACCTTCGAGCGACAGCAGCGGAATACCCGCCTCGCGCATGGCGTCACCCATATCGGGCCACGGCACATAGCCACGTTCGCAGGAGATGCCCTCGGCCTGGTTAAGGATATTGTAGAGGATGGCGATGCCCTGGTTGGGCAGACCAACCTCGTACACATCCGGGTAGATCAAGCAGCAACGGTAGTCGGCATCGGCCTTGGAAAGCGTGCCCCACTCGTGATCGATATAGCGACTCGGCTTCTCGACCTTGGCGAGCAGCGGCTCAATTAAATGAAAGCAGTCTTGATACGGAACGCGCAACGGAAAACCCCTAAGCAGCGAGATCGGATGCGTCTTGGTAGGACGCCATAGGACGGGTAGCGCCCGCGACCGTGGTCACCAGATCGCGAACGCGGGAGAACGTGGCAGTGACCACCTCGTTGGCACGGCTGTAGTCGACATCGCGCTCGTAGAGCGAAACGAGCGCACGGCCCATGCCATAGGTGCCCGCAGCAGCAGTGAGCGCCTTGACGGCAAACCCAATATGCGGCGTCTGCTTGACGAGCGCGCGGGTGACCGCGCGGATCACAAGACCGCCGGCAAGCACGCCAGCGACCTCGTAGCCGCGCTCAGGCTTAATGCCGCGTCCAAAGACGGCAGCGAGCTCAAAGAGCATGCCCACCTGCGCCAGCGCCATAACGGGATAATCGGCGCCCGGCAAAAACACCAGCGCACCGGTCGCCATATTGGTGAGCGCGCACGAGGTGATGATACGATTGGCCGCCGCGATGCGCATGAAGGCAAAGTTCGCCGCAAAAGCCGTTTCCTTTTCGGTGCGATCGAGAATCCAGCGGGCAAGCGTCTCGAGCAGATACGTCTTATCGGTTGCCGCTACCACGCCGAGCATGGGCGTGGACTCCTCGATAAACGGCACCTCCACAGCAGACTCGGCAAGCACGCACACGGGCGCGCCGGCGATCACGAGCTCCTGCACGGCACTCTCCAAGCGGTCGGAACCACACGAGAGCACCAGTACCACATCGGTATCGGTCTTTGGAGCAATTCGCTCCTCCCCCAGACGCTCGACGCGCACAATGCCCGAGGTCGTCTGCGGTACAAAGGCGTCACGCACCGTCTCGGCCAGAAAGCGCGAGGCGGACGAATCCAAATAGACCGAGACGCGCACCGGCGTATCGGAATCCTTCTTAACGGACGCGCCCATCTTAAAAGCGCGGGTCAGCTTATCTACGGGAATTTTCATAGCAAACCCCTCCAGCGGTTACGCGGCGCCCGAACGATGCCGCCATATGGATTGTACGATACCCACCGTCAGCAGCTGAATCATCATCGAAGAAGAACCGAAGCTAATAAACGGTAGCGGAATACCGGTAATCGGCATCATGCCGATGCACATGCCGATGTTTTCGAAGGTCTGGAACGCCCACATGCCAACGATGCCCACACACGATAGGCGCAAGAACAGCGACTCACACTTAAAGGCGACGCGAATCGTCGAAAAGATCAGCAGCACGTAGAGGCACAGGAGCAAAAAGGAACCGCAAAAGCCAAAGGTCTCGGACAGGAAGGCGAAGACGAAGTCGGTGTGGAACTCGGGCAGAAAGCCGCCGGCCGACTGCGTCGCATGGCCCAAACCCTTACCAAAGAAGCCGCCCGAGCCAACGGCGATAAGCGACTGCTGCAGGTTGTAGGCATCGTCCGAATCGGCATTATCGGGGTCGATAAAGACCGTCAGACGGTTCATCTGATACTGCTTGATGAGCACATCGTGGCCGAGCAACGAATCAAAGACCGAATCGAGCGCCAGGACGAGGGCCACCAGGCCCACGAGCAGGGCCAGGGTCGACAGCACCCATTCGCGGCGTGCACCGCTCATGCAGATGACGATGGCGCCCGAGACCAGCACGACCAGGCCCGAGCCCAGGTCGCCCATGGCGACGACGGCCAAAAACGGAATGGACAGCATGCCGCAGAGCTTGACGTAGTCGCGAACGGTATCGATGCGGCCGTTATACTGCGAGCCAAGCGTGGCGATAAAGAAGATGGTGATGAGCTTGGCAAGCTCAACCGGCTGGAATGTCAAGCCGATACCGGGAATCTTGATCCAGCCCGTCATGCCCAGACCGCCCGTATAGGACAGGCCCGGAATCTTGGGCGAGAAGATCACAATAAGGTCAATGACGAGCAGCGCCGTCGAGAAGTTAGAGATGCCGCGCAGATCGGTACGCCAGACGAGCACCGCAAGCACCGCGCCAATGCCAATGCCCAGCAGGTGGCGCGAGAATGAGGCGTCGGCCTTAAACTGTGACGCCGACCAAATAATGATGGCGCCATAGGCAACGAGCGCGACGGTAGCCAGCAGCACACCGATATGCACCTTTTGGCGAAACGTACCGCGCGAGGCCGAAAGTTGCTTGTTGACGCGGTCCAGGCTGCTGCGAGAGCCGGTCTTGGTTGAACGGAACAGATCCGCCGGAGAAAAATCCATCGCAACCTCCTATCGAACCGAAGAATCGCCCGAGGCCGAAGAGGTATCGGGCTCGTCATAAATCACGCCGAGCACGTCGCGCACGACATGCATCGCGGTATCCGAACCACCGCCGCCCTGCTCCAGGACAGTAGCGATGACATACTTGGGATCATCGGCCGGTGCATAGGCGCAGAACCACGCGTATTCGTCCTCGCCGCTTTTCTCGCCCGTGCCCGACTTGCCGTACACCTGCGGCGTCAGGGTGCCAAAGTGAGCCGCCAGGGACGTCGATGCCGTGTAAATCACGTCGTGCATGCCGTTGCGAACAAGAGTCAAATCCGAATCGCTGTTGATCTTGGCCTCCAGGCGCTTCTTCTTGCCCTTGCCGTTGTACTTATAGGCATCGCCGTCGCCATCGCGCGACACGGCAGACAAAAACACGTGAGGCACGTACTGCTTGCCGCCGTTGGCAAGACCCATATAGGCGCACGCCATCTGCAGGGGCGTCACCAGGATGTCGCCTTGGCCGATGGCAATGTTGGTCATATCGCCGGCATTCCACTTGCGGTCCTCGGCAGAGGCGTCGGTAAAGTACGACTCTTTCCACTCGGCATCGGGAATACGGCCCGCGCCCTCACTCGGCAGATCGATACCGCAGGTCTTGCCTAGGCCCCAGCGACGAAAGACCTCCTGCAGGCCCTCGGAATGTTGCTCGTCATAAAAGAAGGCCTTGCCCATGTCGTAGAAGACGGGGTCGCACGAGTTGGCGATACCCGACTGCAGCGTCATGGTGCCGTGGCCAGACGTCAGCCAGCAGCGCTTGCCCCAAGCCTTGCCCAGGCCCGTCCAATAGCCCGTGCAGTTGGTTGTCTGCGTTGAAGTGTAGGTTCCAAACTCAAGACCGGCCAGTGCCGAGAGCGGCTTGATGGTCGAAGCCGACATGTACTGTCCGCTAATGGCGCGGTTGAGCAGCGGGTGCGAACCCTTGTCATCATTGAGCTCGGTCCACACGTCATTTGAGACGCCGCCGATAAAGACGGACGGATCGAACTTGGGCTCGCTCGCCATGCCCAGGATCTCGCCATTGTTGGGATCGAGACACACCACAGCGCCGTTGCCGGCATTGCTGTAGCCAGTGGTCTTGGCAAGCTCGATGGCGCTCGCCAGCGCCGTCTCACAGGCCTGTTGGATCTTAAGATCGAGCGTGAGCTTAATGTCGGAGCCGGCCTTGGCGGGCACGGCGCCGGCCTGACCGGTCACATTGCCCGAGGCATCGACCTTGACGGTCTGCTCGCCACGAATACCCTGCAGCAGGTTTTCGTAGTAGCTCTCAACACCCGCCTGGCCCACGATATCGCCCGACTGGTACGTAATCCGGCCAGCAGAAGCATCATCATCACCAGAGGTTTTCTTATTCTGGGCCTCGAGCTGCTCGGAGGTAATGGTGCCGGTATAGCCCAAGATATGGCATGCCGTCTCGCCATATGGATACTGGCGCTCGGTACGCTCGGCAATCTTGACGCCCGGGAACTCGCCGGCGTGCTCCTGAATATAGGCAACCGTGGAGCGACGGACGTCCGTCGCGATGGTATGCAGGCTCTGAGCGCCCTCGGAATTGTCCTGAATATTGCGCAGCACCGCCACGTAGGGCATACCGAGCACGTTGGCAAGATGGCGAACCAGAACCTCATCCTCGGCAAGGTCGCGGTAGGCCACGACAGCAAGTGAGGGACGGTTCTGGACAAGCGCCACGCCATTGCGGTCGAGGATGCGGCCGCGCACAGCGGGTGTGGTAACGGTGCGCGTCTGATTGCTATTAGCCTGCTTTTCGTAATAGTCCGACGAGACCATCTGCATGCCCCACAGCTTGACGGCAAGCGCCGCGAACATCGCGCCCACACCCGTGGTGAGGATGGAGAAGCGGCCCTTAAAGGCGGTCGCCGCGGTATTGCCCTCGCCCTCGGTGGCGCGCGGGGCCGTCCCATGCTGCGTATCGTAGGTAAAACGAGAATCGCCGCGACGCATAATGACCAGTGCGACCACGATAGCCACAACCAGCACGATACCGGCGATAATAACCGTCATCTGGGAAGACATCTACGAGCCTCCCCTATTTGAGCTTACGGGTCTTGGGCTTAAAGCGCATGCCCGTCTGGCGTCCGCCACGTGCGGAGAATCCATAACCGGACTGCGGCACGACGCCGGACATCAAAAACGGAATGGCAACCAGACCCGTCAGGATCGAAGACGGCAGCGCATGGCCGAAGATCGCCACGACAAAGCTCGTCTCCAAACCCATAAACAGCAAGATGATGCTGTAGATCACATTAATGACGAACGCGAAGGCGCCCACCGTGATGCCGCGCGCACTCGGGGCACCGCCCGTCTGACCGGCAGCGCTATGCACCAGGGCAAAAGAACCCACGGTCAGCAGGAGCGACATAACGCCCACCGGCACGGCAGCGGAAAGGTCATAGAACAAGCCGCTGCAAAAACCGCACACGACGGCACGGGTCGGGTCGCCCGAGAACACGCTTAGGCACACCAGGATAATCATAAAGTTGACGCGACCGCCCGCAATGGAGATCTGCGGTGCCAGGCCTGCCTGCAGCAGCACGCACACAATGGCGGCGATTACAAACGTGCGGGAGCTCATCCCCTGCTCGTGTAGATCCATGGACATGCCCCCTATTCGCTCGAGCCGGAATCGGTCGTCTCGGACGTGTCGGAACTGTCATCCGGGCTCTCGTCCTTCGTCTTGGTCGCAGCATCGCGCGACGTTCCCTGCGGCGTGCTGTTGGCCGTATTCACGTCCTCATCCGAGGCCGACTGTTCGTCGGTCAGCGAGGTAATGACCAGCACTTCCTCGTTGTTCTCGGCCGTCGTCTGGGCGCGCACCACAATGGTGTAGTACACGTCGTTAGCCGATTTCTCAACAGACGAGACGGTGCCGAGCGGTAGACCCTTGGGGAACACACCGCCAATGCCCGAGGTCACGATGATGTCGCCAACCTTAACGTCGGAATCGACGCTCACGTACTCAAGACGCAGCGTGCCGTCAGCCTGACCCTGCAGCATGCCCTGGGCGCGCGTGTCCTGCACCATAGCGGACACGCCCGAGTTCTCATCGCCAATCAGGCGCACGGTGGACGTCTTGGCCGAGACCTCGATAATCTGGCCTATGACACCGGCAGAACTCGTCACAGGCATGTTGATGGTAAGACCGTCGGCAGAACCCTTATCGATGGTGACGGTCGAGGTCCAGGCATCGCCCGAAGCGCCGATGATACGAGCTGCGGTTGATTTGAGGTTGTAGGTCGACTGCAGGCCGACCAGCCCCTCCAGTCGCTCGGCGGTCTTTTGAGCCTCGGAGAGCTCGGCAACCTTAGAGGTCAGTTCCTCGTTTTGCTTCTTAAGCTCGTCAAGCGTGTCCTGCGACGCCGTAAGGTTAGAGAACACGTTACCGATCGCATTGAAGGGAGCCGCCACAGCCGAGCCCACAAAGCGCACCGGCGAGGTAATCGTCGTCACGCCCGAGCGCACGGCATGAATCGGTCCTGCCTCGCCCTCGCGGATGTAAAACGTGAGCAGCAACACCGAAATCAGGCTGAAAACAATCAACGGGCGCATACCCGTTGATTGTCGCTTGGTATTCAGATTTGTGGAGAAACCCGAAGATCGTGCCAAATGGAATCCACCTTTTGGAAATTAAGCATTGGTCTGGACGAAGCCGCCATCAAACGCATTGGCCTCGAGCACGCGGGCACAGCCGTTAACGACGTTATCGAGCGCCGTGGGGCTAACATTGACCGAAACGCCGGTCTCATCGCGCAGGCGCACGTCGAGACCGCGCAGCAGCGCGCCGCCACCGGTCAGCAAAATGCCGTAGTACATAAGGTCCGAGGCAAGATCGGGAGGCGTAGCGTCGAGTGCGTCCTTGACGGCCTTGGCCATCTCGTCGAGCGGCTTGTTGAGCGCGCGACGAATCTCCTCGCTCTCGATGCGCACGGTCTTGGGCAGACCGGTGATCACGTCGCGGCCGTTGACCTCAACGTCGAGCTCGTCCTTGAGCGGCACGGCGGAACCGACCTTGATCTTGATGTCCTCTGCCGTACGCTCGCCGATGGCCAGGTTGTAGGCATCACGAACGTGCGTGAGGATGGCCTGATCGAACTCGTCGCCGGCAATACGAATGGACTGCGAGACGACGATGCCGCCCATAGCGATAACGGCGACCTCGGTGGTACCGCCGCCGATGTCGATGACCATGGAGCCGGTGGGTTCCTCGACGGGCAGGTCGGCGCCGATAGCGGCTGCCATAGGCTCTTCGATCAGATAGGCCTGGCGGGCACCGGCCTGGATCGTGGCCTCAAAGACAGCGCGCTTCTCAACCGACGTGACACCGGAGGGAACGCAGACGACGACACGCGGACGCGGAGTCCACGGATAGCGCTTCTCGGACGCCTTATCGATAAAGTAGCGAAGCATGGCCTCGGTAACATCGAAGTCGGCGATGACGCCGTCCTTCAGGGGACGAACGGCCACGATGTTGCCGGGCGTACGGCCGAGCATGCGCTTTGCCTCGATACCGACCGCCAAGATGCGCTCGTCGTTCTTGTCGATGGCGACAACAGAGGGCTCGCGAATGACGATGCCCTTGCCGCGCACGGAGACAAGCGTATTTGCGGTGCCGAGGTCGATGGCAAGATCGCCCGCATAGCTACCGAAGAACATATCCATCAAAGAAAACAACGCAACTCCTGATGTGTTGGATGATTGCTGGAAAACTACTAGCCCATCATACTAGCGCAAGCCCGGCACCTCACTTGCGGTGAAGCGCCGGGCAAAGCTAAATCCCATAAGGTCACTACTGGTTGTCAGCAGCCGAGAAATCCATATCGAGCGAAGAAACGGCCCAGCCGATATGGTTGTCGGAGCGCACGAATTTGACGGTGTACTCCTGCTCGCCGCCCTTGGACAGCGATGCCTTCACCTTGGCGGTCGTCTCGGTCATGGACTGATCCATGCCCTCGACGGACACGGTGGCACCCTGCGGAATCGAGGAGATGATCATCGACTTAGCGGCCTCGGACAGGCTCGAGGCCAGGCAAGACTCGGCCTTTGCGGCGTCACCGTCGCCGGCAGCCTGGAACAGATCGGTAACGACAGACTCCTGAGACGGGAAGCCAAAGCCGCGCGTGTAGGCAAAGCCCAGACCGCCCGCGGCGATCAAAATGAGCAGAAGCAGCACGATGAAGACTTTAAGACCCGTGTGGCGATGGCGACGACGGACCTTGGCCTGCTTACGATCCTGACGGTCCTGCTGGACCATCTCGGACTCGGACAGCGTAAAGAAGCCGGTGTCCGAGGGATCGGGCATAAACTGACCGGTCGCGCCCGTAGGATCGAGCGGATCGACGGCAGGAGCGTCCATCGCGGGCGCCGGAGCCGTGGCCATAGCCGTCTGGGCAGACAGCGCAGCAAGCGAATCCTGCACGCGGGCAAGCTCATCGGCCTGCTCGGAGGTGAGCTGGTAGATGCCATCGGCAGTAGCGGCGTTAAAGGCGTCGAGTGCGTCGGAGGGACGGCCGGCGGCAGAAAGCGCCTGACCCATGCCGGCGTTGAGCGCACGCGTGTCGTCGCGGGGGCCGGCAAAGTCGATAGCCGTGCGGTAGGTCTCCACGGCATCCGCCGGACGGCCGAGCTTAATGAAGCAACGACCGAGCTCGCCGAGTGCGGCGGCAGGAGCCGGATTGGCGCCGTCGATGGCAGCCTGACGGAAGGCGGTTCCCGCGTTGGCATAGTCGCCCGATTGGAACAGCGCATTGCCCAGACCCAGATAGGCCTTGAACGGCGTGGCATAGGAAGCATCCTGCGTAGCAGCAGAGAACGCCTGAGCGGCCGTCGTGTAGTCGCCCACCGCGGCGAGCGCCTTGCCGCGGTTGGTGAGCAGCGCGCCGCGCTTGCCATAGGTGCCGTCGTTGAGGGCGGCGGCATAGGCCTCGGCGGCCTCGGCATACATGCCCAGGTGCATCAAGGCGTTGCCACGAAGGTGGTCGGCCTCGCCCATAATCTCATCGGGAGTCTTTGCCGCCCCAAGCATCTGGGCTGCAGCGGAAAAATCACCCGCGCGGTAAGCGGCGCGGCCCTGTTGGATCAGCTGGCTATTCAAGGAAGTCCCCTTTACTCGTGAACGATCTCGACATGAACGATCTCGTCGCCGGCACGCAGCTGCGAAATCACATCGAGACCCTCGACCGTGGTACCAAAGACGGTGTAACCGGAATCGAGGTTATGCTGGGCACCCAGGCAGAAGTAGAACTGCGAACCCGCGGAATCGGGGTCCATGGAGCGCGCCATGGCAAGGGCGCCATCGACATGGCTGTTGCGCGGATTGGTGGCGAACTCGCCCTTGATGCAGTAGCCGGGGCCACCGGTACCGGGCATGCCGTCGGGGCCCTCAAGACCGGCGGCGACGTCGGCGCCGGACATGTCGCGGGTATTGGGGTCCCCGCCCTGGATAACAAAACCGGGCACATAGCGATGGAACTTAAGGCCATCATAGAAGCCCATCGTGGAAAGCTCGCAGAAGTTCGCGACATGAATGGGAGCGCCCTCGCCGTCAAACTTGACCTTGATGGTACCCTTCGACGTCTCGATTACGGCGCACTCGTCGCCGACAAGCTGATACCCGGGCGTGTAGAGCTCTTTCTTAAAACCAAACATGTGGTTCCTTCCTCGTGCGTTTAAAGCATATTTGTACGAATTGTAGCAATAAGCACGGGCTTACATCAATTGCGCACGTAGGTTATGCCGACTATGGCGAACTATTTTTAGGAACGCTGCTGCGGCTTCCAGGAACCCACATTGGCGTCGTACTGGTTCAGCGCGCTGTTGCCACCCTGCGCGATGGGCGCCAGGATCTCGCTTTGGTGGGAACTCATCGACTCGCCATCGGGAATGGCCAGCGAGATATCCCAGCTCTGGCAGATCACGTCAACGCGCTCATACATCCACTCGGCAAGCTGCTTTAAGTGGGCGATGTCGTCCGCATAGACCGTATCGTCCTGATACTTAAGATTGTTGAGCTCATCTTGCGTCTTTTTAATCTGGTCACGCAGGGCGTAGGCACTCTGCGACAGCTCCTGACGGGTGGACAGCGGCGTTCGGAGATAGCCGTTGTTAAAGGAATCGATGACCTCGCCAATCTGGTCCTCGTCAGCATAGGACACGATGGTCTGATACAGACCGTCCAGCCTGGTATAGAGCTGATCATCGGTGAGCACGGTTTCTTCCTGGACCACCTCCGCAGAATCGTCCTGCTTGGCATCGTCCTCAGTGGCCTCGCCCTTTTGGCGCGTGGGGAAGGTGGTCTGTGCAGCTTGGCCAAACTGGTCGTAGAAGCCGGGCATAACACCCATGGGATCGGTCGTCACGAACCAATAGGCACCGCCGCAAACGACGGCAAGGACCGCGATGATAATGAGCGGCTTGGGAATATGACGCTTGTGCTTGTGATAGGCGTCCTCGTCGGGGTGCACCTTGCGCTTGGGTTTTTGAGCATCGTCATGCAGGGAAACGGGCATGGGAATATCGACCTTGGGAATACCGAAATCCTTATCGAAAGCCGGCAGCACGCAGGTCTCATTGGGGTCGGCGGCGTCCGAAAGCACCGCAGCGGCAGAGGCCGGCGCATGCGGCACCTCGGTGTCGATCTGCTCTTGCGTTAGGCGCGGAAAGCCCGCCGTGCGGCCCGCTGCCAGGTCGGATGCGGCCGCGTCCTCGGAGAGGATACCCGGAGCAGGGCGTCCGCATTTGGGGCACGTACGATCATGCGGAGAAAGACGGGCACCGCAGCCCTCACAGAACACGAACTCGGTGTGCTCGGGACCATCGCCCGGACCCACATAGGCGTTGCAGTAGGGGCAGAACGAGGCGCCGTCCTCGATAGTCTTAAGGCAATGCGGGCAGATCACGGCATCCTCTTTTCGAAGCAATTCAAATAATCGAGGTTAGAGCATAACATCGCCACGGCCCCACAGGAGCAAGGCACCAATTCAACATCGCCAGGGCGCGTAGTTACTTCTTCTTTTTGCTTGGCATCGAGACTTTGATGCCTTGGGCGGACTTGGTTACGCGAGAGCGCTTGGCTCCGGTACTCTTCTTTTTCTTGGGCTGGGCCTGGGCCACGCCCTCGAGTGCGCGGGCCTCGGCCTCACGAACGGTGCGCGCCTCACGGCGCTGCGCCATGTCGGCGGCGACGCGCTTGGCAAAACGCTCCGCCGTCGAACCCGTCGAGCTCACCTTGCCGCCACCGCGACCCAGGCGGACGCGCACACCGCGGCCAAAACCAGTTGCGGCATGACGACGACGCGGCCTGAGCGAATCCATCATCGTGGCGAGCTTAAAGAACACCGAGCAGGTAAAGACCACGATGGCAGCCAAGAAAACCATCTGACCCATCGTCAGATTGGCAATAGACAGCAGCTCCGGGAATCCGATAACGCCTACCAAGATGCCGGCGACTACAAACACAAAGAGCACCACACGTAAGGGCGTGAGGGGCTGCGAGATTCGCCAGATCAGGCTGACGCTCGCCGCGCACGACGTAAGCAGGCACATCGTAGACAGCGTGAGCTGGCTAAAGCCAAACACGCGCGCCACAAAGATATCGAGCGCCGCGGCCAAAATGACCGCAATCGACGCCGGCAGTGCCCGCTTGAGCACGTTCGTCAGGAACGACCCCTTCACGCGAGCATTGTTGGGCTCCAGGCCCAAGACAAAGCCCGGCGCGCCAATGCAGAAGAAGTTGATGAGCGTCATCTGAATCGGCTCGAAAGGGTACGGCGGCAGCGCGATGCACAGCGCCGCCAGGCCCATCGAGAACAGTGTCTTGGTCAAGAACAGCGAAGCCGAACGCTGCAGGTTGTTGATGGAGCGACGGCCCTCGGCCACCACGGCGGGCATCGAGGCAAAGTCGTTGTCGACGAGCACGATCTCGGCCACGTTACGCGCGGCATCGGAGCCGGCCGCCATGGCCACGGAGCAGTCGGCCTCCTTGAGCGCCAGCACGTCGTTGACGCCGTCGCCTGTCATGGCCACGGTGTGCTCGCGGCGCTTGAGCGCCTGCACGAGCTCGCGCTTCTGCTGCGGGGTCACACGACCAAAGACATGGTAGCGGTCCACTGCGGCATCGAGCTTGGCCGGCGTATCGAGCGTCGTGGCGTCCACATAAGCGTCCGCCCCCGGCACGCCCACAACGCGCGCGATCGACGACACCGTACGCGGGTCGTCGCCACTGATCACGTTGAGGGTCACGCCCTGCTCGTTAAAGTAGCCGATGGTCTCGGCCGCCGAGGTGCGAATCTCGTCGCGGATGGTCACAAAGCCCACGGGCTCGGCCTCGCCCACCATATCGCCATCGGGCGTAAAGCCGTCCACGAGTGCCACCACGAGCACGCGGCAGGTATCGGCAAGCTCGGCGACACGGTTCTCGACCTGGGCAAACGCACGATCAGAGAGCACAAACTGCGCCGCACCCATTACGTAGGAGCCCTGCGCAAATGAAGCGCCACTCCATTTTTTAGACGACGAGAACGGAATGACCGACAGCGGCTCAGACACCTCGACCGGGCGATCGGCGTAATAGTTGAGCAGCGCCTGGCAGGTCTCGTTGGCATCGGCCGAGGTCGCACGCGCCACGTTAGCCAGCGCAAAATCGAGCACCGTGGTATCGACGGGAACGGCGGCGTCGCTCTCCCCCACACCCATACCCTCGACCGGTAGCGGATAGGTACCCTCGACCTCCATGCGACCCGACGTGATGGTGCCCGTCTTGTCCAGGCACAGCACGTCGACGCGCGCGAGCGTCTCGATGCAGTAGAGCTGCTGCGCCAGCACCTTGCGGCGGGCCAGGCGCACCGTGGCGATGGCGAGCACCGACGAGGTCAGCAGCACCAGGCCTTGCGGGATCATGCCCAGCAGAGCGCCCACCGTGGACAGCAGCGCCGACGAGGGCACGCGGCCGGCCAGCAGCTCGGAGAAGCACCACGAAAGCGCGCTATCGCCCGGGGTTCCCGCGGCATCCCACAGCTCGCTCACACTCGAGGAAAACAACGCCAAACCGAGCGGGATCATGATGATGCTCGCAAACCGCACGATGGCGTTAAGCGCGTTCATGATCTCGGAATTGACCTTTTTGACGTACTTGGCCTCGTTATTAATTTTGGCCACGTAGTTGTCGGCGCCGACATGGATCACGCGGGCGCGCAGCAGGCCCGAGTCGATAAAACTGCCGCTCATGAGCTCGGAACCGGGCTGTTTCTTAATAAGGTCGCTCTCGCCCGTCAGCAGGCTCTCGTTCACGAGCGCCTCGCCCGAAACCACCACGGCGTCAGCGGGAATCTGGTCGCCACGCCCCAGGCGGATGATGTCGTCGAGCACGATCTGATCCAGGTCGAGCTCAACCTCGGAGCCGTCGCGCACCGCGATGGCCTTCTTGGAGGTCAGCAGCGTGAGCTTATCGACCATCTTCTTGGAACGCATGGACTGAATGACGCCAATAGCGGTATTGAGGAACACCACGAACAGGAACGTCAGATTCTTAAACGAACCGGTCAAAATGACCAGGAACGCCAAGATCACGTTGATCAAATTGAACAGCGTGCAGAGGTTCTCGATGATGAGCTCGCGGACCGACTTGGTCTTGAGCTCCATGTTGCGGTTGATCTTACCGGCGGCGATGCGCTCCTCGACCTCGGCGGTCGAGAGTCCGCGCTCGATATCCGTTGCTGCCATACCACGTCCCATCACGTCGCGTCGGTATAAGAAAAACCGCCCGGACCATGCGAGGTTCGGACGGTCTTACGTTCGATGGTGCCCCATGTTGGATTCGAACCAACGGCCTTCTGCTCCGGAGGCAGACGCTCTAATCCCCTGAGCTAATAGGGCCAACGGTTGGCATTATACCCAAGTGCACCACGGGCTATCAAAATAAAAGAAAAAGCTTTGCAATTCCGGGGAAGACGTGGCGCAACGGCTCACTTTAGAAGGCAAAAGCGAATCAGATAGTATAAACTCTCATGCACCATATATACACGGCTCGCGATGCGGGCCGTTTTTGCAAGGGTTATCCATCGAGGTGAGAGGCACACCATGATTGCAATTTTAAAGCAGAGCGCCAGCGACGAGGCCGTCAGCCATATCGTCAGCTGGATTGAGAAAAAGGGTCTGAAGACCGATGTCTCGCGCGGCGAGAACGAGACGATCATCGGCCTGGTGGGCGATACGACCAAGATCGACCCGTTCCTGCTCGAGTCCATGGACGTCGTCGAGCGCGTGCAGCGCGTCTCCGAGCCGTTCAAGCGCGCCAACCGCAAGTTCCACCCCGAGGACTCCGTCATCGACTGCGGCCACGGCGTCAAGATCGGCGGCGACCAGTTCCAGGTCATCGCCGGCCCGTGCTCCGTCGAGGGCGAGAACCTCATCCGCATCGCCTGCCGCGTGAAGGCCGCCGGTGCTACGATGCTGCGCGGCGGTGCCTACAAGCCCCGCACTTCCCCGTACGCCTACCAGGGCATGGGCCCCGCCGGTCTGGACCTGCTGTGCGAGGCGTCTGCCGAGCTCGACATGCCGATCGTCACCGAGATCATGGACCCGCGCGACGTGCAGGTCTTCCTGGACAAGAAGATCGACGTCATGCAGATCGGCGCCCGCAACGCCCAGAACTTCCCTCTGCTTAAAGAGGTCGGCAAGACCAAGACTCCGATCTTGCTTAAGCGCGGCATGTCCGGCACGATCGATGAGCTGCTCATGGCCGCCGAGTACATCATGAGCGAGGGCAACGACAACGTCATTCTGTGCGAGCGCGGCATCCGCACCTTCGAGACCCGCACCCGCAACACCTTCGACCTCAATGCCGTGCCGGTGCTGCACCACCTGTCGCACCTGCCCGTCGTCGCCGACCCCAGCCACGCCACCGGCTACACCCGCTACGTTGAGCCCATGGCGCTCGCCGCGACCGCCTGCGGTGCCAACGGTCTGGAGATCGAGGTCCACGACGAGCCCAGCCGCGCATGGTCCGACGGCGCCCAGGCCCTCACCCCCGATCAGTTCGACGACACCATGCGCCGCATCCGGGCCATCCGCGAGGTTGTCTGCCAAGAGACCATGGAGTAGCCCATGGGCACGGTGAGAAACGCGCGCGTTAACCAGGGCGGCCCCAAGTGCGCCGGCATCGTCGGCCTTGGCCTCATTGGCGGCAGCTTTGCCCGCGGCTATGCGCAGGCGGGCGTCCGCGTGCTGGCCTGGGATCCCGATGACGATGTCATGACGGCCGCCAGCATGGGCACCGTTGCCGGCGAGCTCAACGACGAGACGCTCGGCGAATGCGACATCATCGTCCTGGCTTGCTACCCCGAAGCCTGCATCGAGTGGCTCGAGGCGCACGCCCAGGCGCTCGCCGACGCCACCGATACCGAGGCCATCATGGGCCCCGTGGTGATCGACACGGTGGGCGTCAAGGGCATCGTGTGCGAGCGCGCCTTTGAGCTTGCCCGCGAGCACGGCTTTTACTTTGTGGGCGCGCACCCCATGGCGGGCACCCAGTTCTCGGGCTACGCTCACTCCCGCGCCGACCTGTTCCAGGGCGCTCCCCTGGTGCTCGTTCCACCCGCGGTAGACGATGCCCTTAAGCTCGAGCTCTTGGGCCAGGTGCGCGAGATGGTGCGCCCCTTGGGCTTTGGCAAGTTCAGCGTGACCAGCGCCGCCGAGCACGACCGCGTCATCGCCTTTACGAGCCAGCTCGCGCATGTCGTCTCAAACGCCTATGTTAAGAGCCCGACCGCTCAGGTTCACCACGGCTTTTCGGCCGGCAGCTACCGCGACCTCACCCGCGTAGCGCACCTCAATCCGCAGATGTGGTCCGAGCTCATGATCGACGACGCCAATGCGCTCGCCTTCGAGATCGACCATCTGATCGAATCGCTCGGCGCCTACAGCCGCGCGCTCAAGGACCGCGACCAGCGCTATCTGGAGAATCTCCTTGCCGAGGGCGACCGCATTAAGCGCGCACTCGACGACGAGGCCTCCCACTAGACAACCCATCACGCCAGGTCGAAAGGACCGAAGCTTATGGCGATTACCATCGATATCGACACTGCACGCCCCTACCAGGTGCATGTTGGCACGTTTTTGCTGGAGCAGGCGGGGCCGCTCGTGCGCGCCACCGCCGGCGGCACCAAGGCCGTCATCGTGACGGACACCAACGTGGGCCCGCTCTACCAGATGCCCGTTAAGCAGAGCCTGGAGGCGTCAGGCTACGAGGTGAGCATCTGCACCTTCGAGGCCGGCGAGGCCCATAAGCGCGCCGAGACCTACGTTGCCATTTTGGAGTTTGTGGCCGAGCACGAGCTTTCGCGCTCCGACGTGATCGTGGCACTCGGCGGCGGCGTCGTGGGCGACGTGGCGGGCTTTGTGGCCGCCACCTACATGCGCGGCTGCAAGTTTGTGCAGATCCCCACGAGCCTGCTCGCCATGGTGGATTCGTCGGTGGGCGGCAAGACCGCCATAGACCTGGCTGCCGGCAAGAACCTGGCCGGCGCCTTTTGGCAGCCGAGCATGGTTATTGCCGACGTGGGGTGCCTGGCCACCCTCACGCCCGAGCAGTTCGCCGACGGCTGCGGCGAGGTCGTCAAGCACGCCGTGATCGCCGACCCGGAGCTTTTCGCCGAGCTGGAGAAGACCCCGCTCACGCTGGAGCTGCTCAACCGCGATGTGGCCCGCGTAGCGCTCATCATCGCCCGCAATATCGACATCAAGCGCGCCGTGGTCGTCGCCGACGAGCGCGAAACCAACCAGCGCAAGCTCCTCAATTTTGGACACAGCGCCGGGCACGCCGTCGAGGCCTGCGAGCACTTTGAGCTCGGACACGGCAACTGCGTTTCAATCGGCATGGGCATCATCACGCGCGCCGCGGCCCTGCACGGCATTTGCGATGCTGCACTGCCCGATCGTATTGAGGAACTCTGCGCCCGCCATGGCCTCAAGACCCGCTGCGACCTAGATGCCGATACCGTCTTTGCCGAGGCGCTCCACGACAAGAAGCGCGCGGGTGACACCATCGATCTAGTGATTCCGCACGGCATTGGCCGCTGCAGCATCGACCGCACACCGCTTTCCACTTTCCACGAACTCATTGCCGAGGGCCTCGGCCAGAAGGGAGACGCATCCGCATGCTAGCCCGCATCACCCCGTCCCCGCTCAAGGGCACCGTTCCCGCCATCGCGTCCAAGTCGATGGCGCATCGCCTGATCATCTGCGCTGCGCTTGCCAACGGCGAGACACACGTCACCTGCAACACCACCTGCGCCGACATCGAGGCTACGGTGCGCTGCCTTACGGCCCTGGGTGCTCGCATCGAGACCGTCGAGGACGGCTTCCAGGTCCACCCCACCATGAAGAGTGTTGAATTTGGCCTGCTCAAGGCCCTTGCCGGCGGCACGCTTGACTGCGGTGAAAGCGGATCCACGCTCCGCTTTATGTTGCCCGTCGCCTGCGCGCTGGGCGCAGAAGCAACTTTTGTGGGTCAGGGGCGCTTGGGCGCCCGCCCGCTCTCCCCGCTCTCGGACGAGATCATCGCCGCCGGCTGCGACCTACAGGGTCTGGGCGGTTTTCCGCTCAAGACGAGCGGCCGCATGCGCCCGGGCACCTTTGTGCTTCCGGGCAACGTGAGCTCGCAGTACATCTCGGGCCTGCTGCTGGCAGCCCCGCTGCTGGCCCAGCCCTCCTGCGTGCAGGTAACCGGCCTCATCGAGAGCCGCCCCTACATCAACCTGACGATACAGGCCATGAAGGCCTTTGGCGTCGAGGTCGACGTCGAGCGCATTCCGGCCAAGGACGGCCAGCCCGAGGTCACGAACTTCCGCGTGAGCAGTGGCTCGTACCGCACGCCCGGCAGCGTGGCCGTCGAGGGCGACTGGTCCAACGCCGCCTTTTGGCTGTGCGCCGGCGCCATCGGTACCGACCCAATCACCGTCGAGGGCGTGTCGCTAAGCTCCGCACAGGGCGACCGTAACGTGCTTGCCGCGCTTTCGCGCTTTGGCGCCCGCATCGTGCGCTCCACCAACGCCGCCACCGTGCAGTCCGACAAGCTCGCCGGCTTTGAGATGAGTGCCCACGACATTCCGGACCTGGTGCCCGTCATCTCGGCCGTGGCCTCGCTGGCACAGGGCCGCACCTTTATCCGCGATTGTGCCCGTCTGCGCATCAAGGAATCCGACCGCTTGGTCACCACCACCCGCGAGCTCACCGCGCTGGGCGCGCAGGTACGAATTGCCGGCGATGACCTCATCATCAAGGGTGTCGATGCCTTCACCGGCGGCAAGGTCGATTCGCACAACGACCATCGCATCGCCATGATGGCCGCTATCGCCGCGAGCCGCGCCACCGGCGAGGTCGTGATCCACGGCGCCGAGGCCGTCAACAAGTCCTATCCCGATTTCTTCGACCACTACCGCCTGCTGGGCGGCAAGGTCACACTCGAGGAGGAATAGCATGTCCTCGACCTTTGGCAACGTCTTGCACGTAAGCATCTTCGGCCAGTCGCACTCCCCCGCCATCGGCTGCTCCCTCGATGGCATTCCGGCGGGCATCGCTGTTGACCAGGAGCAGCTGCAGGCCTTCCTTGACCGTCGTGCCCCCGGTCGCGACGAGACCGCGACCAAACGCCGCGAGGCCGACGCCGCCCACATCATCGCCGGTGTGGTCGATGGACATACCACCGGCGCGCCCATCGCCGCGATTATCGAGAACACCAACACGCGCTCCAAGGATTACTCCGAACTGCGCCGCAAGCCCCGCCCCGGACATGCGGACTTCCCTGCGCGCGTGAAGTATCACAACATGCACGATGTCGCCGGCGGCGGACACTTCTCCGGCCGCCTAACGGCACCCCTGTGCATCGCCGGCGGCATTGCGCTGCAGGCACTCGAGGCCCGCGGCATTAAAGTGATGGCACATGTGGCGCAGATCGGCGGCATCTCCGACCTGCCGATGGACGATATGGTCTATCGCGAGGCCGACCGCAAGGCGATCCTTACGAACGATCTGCCGTGCATTGACGCCGCCGCAGCCGGCCGCATGCGCGAGGAAATCCTAGCTGCGCGCGACGAACTCGACAGCATCGGTGGCATCGTGGAGTGCGGCATTTACGGGCTTCCCGCGGGCATCGGCGACCCCATGTTCGACGGCATCGAGAACCGCATCGCGCAAATCGCCTTTGGCATTCCCGCCGTAAAGGGCGTGGAGTTTGGCATGGGCTTTGCCGTGGCCGCCATGCGCGGCAGCGAGAACAACGATCCGTATCGCATCGATGCCGAGACAGGCGAGATCAAGGTCGAGTCCAATAACGCCGGCGGCATCCTGGGCGGTATTTCGACCGGCGCGCCCGTCATGTGGCGCATGGCCGTAAAGCCGACGCCCTCCATTGGCAGCGAGCAGCAGACGGTGGACATGGACGCTATGGAAAATGCCGAGCTCTCGGTCCATGGCCGCCACGATCCCTGCATCGTCCCCCGAGCCGTCCCCGTAGCCGAGGCAGCCGCCGCCCTCGCCATCTGGGACGCCCTCCTCGAAGACGCCGCCTAGCGCTAACTATCCACCCCTCAACATCCCCCGACACGTGAAAGGGGTCTCCATGGACCTTGCTGACATTCGCCAGGCCATCGATGGCATCGACACCACGCTCCTCAACAGCTTTGTCGAGCGCATGGACATTGCCACCGAGGTCGCCAAGTCAAAAATCGAGATGGGCAAGGCCGTCTTCGACCCCGCCCGCGAGCGCTCCAAGCTCAACAACCTCGCCAGCCGCGCACCCGAGCGCTACGAGGCCCAGACCATCACCCTGTTCCGTCTCCTCATGAGCATGAGCAAGGCCGAGCAGCAGCGCTACATCAACGAACTCAAGGGCATCACAGTGTCGCAAAAGGCCCACGCCACGGCCGTAGCCTTCGACACGCCCTTCCCCCAGACTGCCAGCGTCGCCTGCCAGGGCGTTGAGGGTGCCTACAGCCAGATCGCCGCATGCAAGCTCTTCGACGTGCCGGATATTGCGTTCTTCGAGACCTTCGAGGGCGTCATGCGCGCTATACGCGACGGGTTCTGCGAGTTTGGCGTGTTACCAATCGAGAACTCCACCGCCGGCTCGGTCAACGCTGTCTACGACCTGCTCGCCCAGTTCGAATTCCACATCGTGCGCTCGCTTCGCCTCAAGATCGACCACAACTTACTCGTCAAGCCCGGCACCAAGCTCGCCGACGTGCGCGAGGTCTACAGCCACGGTCAGGCCATCGCGCAGTGCGCCAGCTTTATCGAGGCCCACGGCCTGCACGCCACCAAGTACCCCAATACCGCCATGTCGGCGGAGATGGTCGCCAACTCCGACCGCACCGATGTTGCCGCCATCGCATCGCGCAGCTGCGCGGCACTCTACGACCTGGAGGCGCTGGAGTCCAACATTCAGGACTCGGACAACAACTACACGCGCTTTGTCGTCATCAGCCGCGAGCCGCGCGTCTACCCCGGCGCCAACCGCACCTCGCTCATGATTACCACGGTCAACGAGCCGGGCGCCCTCTATCGCGTGCTCGAGCGCTTCTACGCGCTCAATATCAACCTCATCAAGCTCGAGAGCCGCCCCATCCCCAGCCGCGACTTTGAGTTTATGTTCTACTTTGATCTGGACTGCCCCTTTGGCAGCAAGGCCCTCGACGACCTGCTCGATTCTATCGACGACGTGTGCGAGAGCTTCACCTACTTTGGCAGCTACACGGAGGTGCTCTAGATGACCGATACCGCCGCAACCCGCCCCTACGGAGTGCTGGGCCGCGTGCTGGGCCACAGCTACACCCCAACCATCTACAAAGAGCTCGCTGGGCTCGATTACGTGCGATTTGAGCGCGAGCCCGAGGATCTTGAGGCTTTTATGACGTGTAACGAATGGGAAGGCACCAACGTGACCATCCCCTACAAACGCGCCGTCATGGAATACCTGGACGAGCTGAGCCCGCTCGCCGAGCGCATGGGCAACGTCAACACCATCACGCGCCTGCCCGACGGCCGCCTACGCGGCGACAACACCGACTACTTCGGTTTTCAGTGCCTTGTCGAGGAGCTGGGCGTAGAGGTTGCCGGCAAGAAGGTCCTCGTGCTCGGTGCCACCGGTGGCGCCGGCACCACGGCGAGCATGGTACTCGGTGACCTGGGCGCCGTCGTCGTACCCGTGGGTCGTACGAGCGAGGTCAATTACGACAACATCGCGCAGCAATCTTATGCGGCACTGCTCGTCAACTGCACACCTGCCGGCATGTTCCCCCACTGCCCCGACGCGCCTTGCACGCTCGAAGGGCTAGATGCGCTCGAAGGCGTTATCGACATTGTCTACAACCCCGCTCGCACGGGCCTGATGCTCGAGGCCGAGCGCCGCGGCATCCCCTGCATCGGCGGCCTACTGATGCTCGTGGCCCAAGCGGCACAGGCCGTTGAGCGCTATACCGGCCAGGTCACCCCGCGCAAGCGCATCTTGGACATAACGGAGCGTCTGTCCCGCCGCGAGCAAAACATTGCCCTGATCGGCATGCCGGGTTCGGGCAAGACCCGCGTGGGCGAGCAGATCGCCCTGCTCACGGGTCGCGAGCACATCGACTTGGATCACGCGCTCGAGGAGCGTCTGGGCATGACCTGTGCCGACTTTATCGTCGAGCGCGGCGAGGTGGCCTTCCGCAAGCAGGAGACGGCGGCGCTGGCCGACATCTCCAAGCGCAGCGGCCTGGTGCTCTCCACCGGCGGCGGCGTGGTCACGCGCGACGAGAACTACCCGCTGCTGCACCAGAACAGCCAGATTGTGATGCTCAATCGCAAGCTCGACGAGCTCGCCCACAAGGGCCGCCCCATCACGGCGCGCGATGGCATCGACAAGCTCGCCGAGCAGCGCATGCCGCGCTACCGCTCCTGGGCCGACTACATCATCGACTCACGCGACTGCGCCGCCAAAACCGCGGCCGCCATCGTCGAGACCCTCTAACCTGCCAAAAAGGGACAGGTTTATTTTGGCAGGTTTTATCTGGGCAATCGCCGAAGATCGCAAGACCAGCCACGCCAACCAACTGCAAAGGAAGCAACCATGAAGGCACTCGTCATCAACGGCCCCAACCTCAACATGCTCGGCATTCGCGAGCCGGGCATCTACGGAAGCGATAACTACGACCGTTTGGTCCAGATCTGCCAGGAGGCAGGCGCCACGCAGGGCTTTAACGAGGTCGAGGTCTTCCAATCCAACCACGAGGGCAGCATCGTCGACAAGATCCAGGAGGCCTACGGCAAGGTCGACGGCATCGTCATCAACCCGGCGGCCTACACGCACACGAGCGTCGCGATCCTCGATGCCCTCAAGGCCGTCGCCATCCCTGCCGTCGAGGTCCACATCAGCGCCGTCGAGACCCGCGAGGACTTCCGCCAGGTGAGCTATGCACGCCTAGCCTGCTTCGCCACCATCACCGGCGAAGGCCTGAAAGGCTATGCGCATGCACTGGAGCTGCTGAAGGAGCATCTCGAAAAGTAGCCTCGCGGATCAATTCATTAACACCGATTCACGCGAACAAAACTCCAGCGCCGGAAGCAGCGACCTCGCTGCTTCCGGCATTTTGTTACTGGCATATAATCGTTGCAGTCACACTACGTCTGGAGACCCACATGCTGAGCATTCACCTGGGGGATTACCCCGGTTCCATCTACGATACCAAGACCTACTTTAGGAACTCGTACCTGGATTCATGGTTCGAAGATCCCATGGCTGCACAGATGATTAATGGTGTTGACGGTTCAGAGCTCATCGGCCCCCACAACATCATCAGCAAGCAGCTTGGCTCGATTACGCCACTCGAGCTTTCTGGCGGTGTCAAGACGTTGCTGCTGGTACGCAATCTCCCCGACATGGTATTTAATGCTTCCACCTGCGGAGACAACTGCGCCCGTTGGCTGCTCAAGATTGGCAAAGAGCAAGACGTGCTGGTAACCCTTTATCACATCATGAAATTCCCCTGGAAGCGTTTCGAAATCCGTATTGAAAATGACGGCCGCATCGTCAAGAACATGCAGGAGTTCGTCGGTGCCACCAATGACTTTTTGGATGTTGATGATACGGCCAGAGTGCTGCACTAGGTTCTATGGCCGCAATCGCTGAATGCGTTAGAAAAGTCTTACCAGAATACTTAAAACCCAAATGAAACAGCGGGGGCCAACTTAGTCACACTGCTTTTGTTACGCCTTCTTAATCACGAATGCCAATCCAATATCGCAGGCACAGCGTACGATTGACGCGAAGAGCCACGATGCCGGCAGCGTCATAAGCAGCGGCATCGTCTGCCAAGGAATAAACCAATCGACCGCGTGGATTGCAAAGATGGCAAGACTGGCCTGTCCGCAGAACACGAGGGCTTGTTCAAAGGACCCCAAAACCGGCACGTCTTTCAACTTCTCCAGCGCCATGGAAACCCAGCACACGCAGTAGCTGCCGGCAAGAGCGGCAACTGTCGCAACCACAAACCCATCCACGCGGCGGCTCGAAAGCTCAAGCCCACTCAGCGCGGCAAGGACAAGCCAAGCGACACCGGCTCCAATAAACAGCAGGGGCTTGCTCACGCTCGGCTCCAGCCCCTTTTGGCGCGCCGTATAGCCAACCCACATCAGCAGCAAGATATAGCAGCTCAGATCCATATCGAGCGGCAGGTAAACACCCATTAATCGAGACACGCTCAATCCGCAAAAGGCAATCGCGGCACAGACAACGCCCTGCCAAACAACCCCGATCCCGCGGCGATCAAACAGCCGCACGAGCGCATTAAACAACAGGCGCGACGTAAACAGCGCCGCCAAAAACCATGCCATGCCAACGGCGGCAACGCCAAGCCGAGGCACATCAACGCCTGAGGCAAACACAAGCGTCTTAAGCCCCGCAACCAGCGTACCGCTCGTCAAAGAAACACCGCTCATCAAGAACGTCGGCACCTGCCACGCCAGTGCAAGAACCACATACGGCACCAGCAGGCGCGACACCGAACCACTCAGCAGCTCGCGCCACGGCTTCGGCCTAAACGTATACCCGGCAAGAATAAAGAACACCGGCATGTGAAACGAGAAGATCGCGTGCCGCAAGGGAGAAGGATTTGGGACGGTGTGCCCCACAATGACCAGAATCATTGCAATCCCCTTTGCAATATCTATCCAGTCGAGCCTTTTACTTCCCATGGCGAACCCTTCAAAACCGCAGCACGCAAGATGAAAAAAGCCCAGACCACCAAGCGGTCCGGGCTTAATAAATGATGGTGCTCCATGGCGGATTCGAACCGTCGACCTTGGGATTAGAAGTCCCCTGCTCTATCCAACTGAGCTAATGGAGCAAATAACCGCACGCCCAAGCAAGCGCAAACCTGTCAGGCGCAAGTAATTATAACCTAGTTGAACTGCTCGCGGTACGCCTTGCAGACCTCATCGACCGGGCCGTCCATGCGAAGGTCACCCTTCTCAATCCAAACGGCACGCTGGCAGATGCGTTCAACCTGCTCCATGGAGTGCGAAACGAACAGAACCGTCACGTCGCCGCTCTGGATAAAGTGCTGGATGCGGGCCTCGCACTTCTGCTGGAAGAACACATCACCGACGGACAGCGTCTCGTCAACGATCAGAATATCGGGCTCGGTAATCGTCGCGATTGCAAAGGCAATACGCGCAACCATGCCCGAGGAGAAGTTCTTAAGCGGCATGTCGACAAAGTTCTGAAGCTCAGCGAACTCGATAATGCCGTCAAAGTTGGCGTCGATGAACTCCTTGGTATAGCCGAGCAGGGCGCCGTTCAGATAGATGTTCTCGCGGGCGGTCAGCTCGGGATCAAAGCCGGCACCAAGCTCAATCAGCGGCGCGATGTTACCGTGCACCTTAACGCTGCCCTCGCTTGGCTCAAGCACGCCAGCGATAATCTTGAGCATCGTAGACTTGCCGGAGCCATTGGTGCCAACCAGACCCACGACCTCGCCACGATGAATATCAAACGAAATATGCTTAAGCGCCCTAAACTCCTCAAAGAACAACTCGTGCTTGGCGAGCTTGATGAAGTACTCCTTGAGGTTGGTCAGCGACTCAGACGCCATGTTAAAGATCATGGTGACGTCGTCGACCTCGACAGCCAGAGGCTGCTCGCTGTAATCAACAACAGATTCAGTCATCACAGCACTCCTTAGATGTAGAGGATAAATTTGCGCTCGGACTTATGGAACACGGTGTAGCCAATAATAAGCGCAAGAACCGCCCAGGCAACGCACATACCAAACGTCATGAGCGAGGGCGTAGTCTGAAACAGAAAGATATCGCGCATAAACTGCAGGTAGTTGAACATGGGGTTCGCATACATCAAGATACGCACGAGATGCGGCATTTGCGCAATATAGTCAGTCGTCCAGAAGATGGGCGTAATGTAAGTCCACGCCGTAATGACGACGCTCCATAGATGCATAACGTCGCGGAAAAAGACCGTAAGAGCAGAGAGCATCATGCCCAGGCCCATGCAGAAGCACATAAGCAGCAGCAGGCAAACCGGCAGCAGAATGAGGTGCCAAGAAGGCATAACGCGGAACCACAGCATGACGATGGCGACGGCGACCAGCGAGAAGGCAAAGTTGACCAGCGAGAAGAGCACCTTTTGCACCGGGAAGACCCAGCGGTGCACCTTAACCTTCTTGAGCAGAGGGGCAGCGCCCACGATAGACGTCAGGGCCTGGTTCGTAGACTCGGACATGACGGCAAAGGTAATGTTACCCACGATCAAGTACAGCGGGTACATCTCGGGCGTCATTGAGCCATTGCGGCCTTGGCCAAAAATCGTCGAGAACACGATGGCCATGACGATCATCATCAGCAACGGATTGAGCACCGACCATGCGACACCCAGAACGCTACGGCGATACTTGATCTTAAAATCCTTGGTAACCAGCTGACGAAGGATAAACGCATCCTTCTCAAATTCGTTCTTAGCAAACGTCGCAGGCAGACTGCGAGTTTCTTGTTGCTTTGTCTGATCCGACACGGATGCAACTCCTTTACTCGTAATCGTTGACAAACGAACAGTATAGACCCGACGGCCATGCAAACGATTCGCGCAACAAAACTGGAGAACTAACCCACATCTTAGGATGCCAAGCCCAAACGGCTATACTTTCAAGGATTGAAAGTATAAGGAGCATTGAGTGAATTCTGAATCCATCGCCGTCATCATCCCTTGCTACAACGAAGCCCTCACGATCGGCAAAGTCATCGACGACTTTCACCGCGAGCTTCCGCAAGCGACGGTCTATGTCTATGACAACAACTCGTCGGACGATACTTCACGCATCGCCACCGAGCACGGCGCCACGGTCCGCTTTGAGCCCCGTCAGGGAAAGGGCAACGTGTGCCGCCAGATGTTTCGCGATATCGACGCCGATTGCTACCTGATGGTCGACGGCGACGACACCTATCCCGCCGAGGCTGCCAAAGCCCTCTGCGAGCCCATCCTTAACGGCACGGCCGACATGACCGTAGGCGACCGCCTTTCCAACGGCACCTACGCCGAGGAGAACAAGCGTGCCTTCCACGGCTTTGGCAACAATCTGGTCCGCGCCATGATCAAGTGGATCTATGGCTACAGCTTCGATGACGTCATGACCGGCTACCGCGCCATGAGCCGCCCGTTCGTCAAAACCTTCCCCGTGCTTTCCGAGGGCTTCCAGATCGAAACCGAGCTCTCGATCCACGCCGTCGACCACCGCTGGCGCATCAAAGATGTGCCCATCGAGTACCGCGACCGTCCGGAAGGCTCCGAGTCCAAGCTCAATACCGTGAGCGACGGCATTAAAGTCGTCGCGATGATCGGCACGCTGTTCAAGGACTACCGCCCGCTGAAGTTCTTCAGCCTCGTCGCGCTTCTGTTTGCGGTGATCGGCCTCGCCCTGGGCATGCCCATCGTTGTCGAGTATTTCCAGACCGGCCTCGTTCCGCGCTTCCCCACCGCCATGCTCGCCGCGTCGTTTATGTTCCTGTGCGGCCTGAGCCTTGCAACCGGATTCATCCTGGATTCTGTAGCAAAGGTCGAAAAAAAGCAGTGGGAGGTCAACGTATATAGCAAGTACGCCTACGACGACCAGCCCGGCCACCCTACTTCCAAGCCAAGCGAGAGGTAAACCACCATGCCGCTCATCTCCATCGTCGTACCGAGTTACAACGAGCAGGAATCACTTCCGATCTTTCTCAAAGAGCTCGATGGCGTCGTTCGCATCATGACCCGGCAAGACCCCGGCATCTCCTTTGAAGCCGTCCTCATCGACGATGGCTCGGCAGACAAAACGCTCGCCGTCATGAAGGCGGAAGCCGCGGCGGCGCATCCATACGCCATCCGCTGGCACTCTTTCTCGCGCAACTTTGGCAAGGAGGCGGCACTACTCGCCGGACTCCAGCACGCAAAAGGCGACTATGTCGCCACCATGGATGCCGACATGCAGGACCCGCCCTCGCTCCTGCCGCAGATGTACGAGATCTTGCAGACCGAAGACTACGACAACGTCGCAACGCGCAGGACCACCCGCAAAGGCGAACCTCCCATCAGGTCGTTCTGTGCCCGTATGTTCTACAAGATCATCAACCGCATTTCCAAGGCCGACATCGTCGACGGAGCACGCGATTTTAGGCTCATGAAGCGGCCTATGGTCAACGCCATCATCTCCATGGGCGAATACAACCGATTCTCCAAGGGCATTTACGGCTGGGTCGGCTTCAAGACCAAATGGCTCCCCTACGTAAACGTCAACCGCGTGGCCGGCGAGACCAAATGGAGCTTTTGGTCGCTGCTCCTTTATTCCATCGACGGTATCGTCGCGTTTTCCACGGCACCGCTCTCCCTCGCCGCCCTCACGGGTATCGTCTTCTGCCTCATCGCTATTCTGGGATTCGTCGTCATCCTAGTAAAGACGCTTGTCTGGGGCGACCCCGTCGGCGGATGGCCGTCGCTCGCCTGCCTCATAACGCTGTTTGGCGGCATGCAGCTTCTGTGCCTGGGAATCATAGGTGAATACTTGGCAAAAGCCTACTTGGAAACCAAGCGACGTCCCATCTATATCATTCGAGAATCCAACGAGGAATCTGATGACACGGCCCAATAACAGCACGCTCAAGAATGTGGCGTTCTACGCCGCCTGCTTCGCATTTTCCGTCGCACTCTTTGTCGCACTTGCAGTGGCAGGGCATGTCTACCCCTTTGGCGACAACTCGTTTCTCACCAACGATCTCAAATACCAATACATCGACTTCTTTGCTTGGTTCCGGCGCGTCCTTTTAGGCGAGGCAAGCCTTCGCTATTCCTTCTCGCAAGGACTCGGCATGAACACATGGGGGCTCTATAGCTACTACCTCGCCAGCCCCTTCAACCTGCTCTGCGCGCTTTTTCCCGCAGACAAGCTAACGCTCTTCGTGTTTGTTATCTCCGCGCTCAAACTGGGCTGCATCCACATCAGCAGCGCTTGGTATGTGCAAAAGCGCTTTGACCTACCCAAGCCCGCAGCATTCCTGCTTTCCCTCTCGTTCACGTTTTGCAGCTGGACCATCAGCAACCTACGCAACCCGCTCTGGATCGATTGCCTCATCCTGCTGCCCATCTGCGCCTACGGATGCTACGAGCTCATCCGCAAGCAGCGCATGATCCGCCTCGTCATCGCAACGGCGCTCAATGTCATGTTCTGCTGGTATACGGCCTACATCAGCATCCTGTTCCTCTGCATCTTCGTATTGGTCGAATTTGTCGATTATGTTGCAGAAGAAGGTTTTAGCTGGAAGCTCATGCTCGATCGGGCCCTGCGGTTCGCCGGGGCTATCGCGCTCGGACTGCTTCTGTCCGCCTGGACCTTTTTGCCGACCATCCTTGCCATGTCCAAGGGCGGTCCCGTTCTAGCACTCGGCCCCCTACTTAAAACCAGCCTCAAGTCGCTCATCAGGGGCTTTCTTCCCTGCATGTGGGTAAGCAACGAAAGCACACCGCAGTTCTATTGCGGCATCGTCATGATGCTGCTTGCGGTGAGCCTGCTGGTTAACCGCACGGTTTCGATCAAGACGCGCATCGCAACACTCGTCGTCACGATAATCCTGGTCGCAAGCTCCGTTTTGAGCCCGCTCGAGTACATCTGGTGCGGCATGCGCGTTCCCAACGGCTTCTACTCGCGCACGGCTTTTTTGCTGAGCTTCTTTGCGCTGTGGGCCGCAGGACACGCGCTGCATGCGCTCAAAAACCAGCCTAAATTGCGTCAAGCCTATCGCCCCGTCGTCATCATGCCCCTCCTGGCACTAACCGCCATTGAGTTGTTTGCCAACGCCCATGTTATGTGGAACCAGCTGTACACAGGCTATTCCGAAAAAGCCAACAGCGCCTATGTCGCCACCGCAACCGACACTATCACGACCATTCAAGACCAGACTTCGGCGTCGTTCTATCGCATTGACCGCACAACCACACGCGTCGACAGCGCCGCCCTCAACGAAGGCTTGGCGCTTGGGTACAACCAGTTGTCTTCGTATTCGTCTGCCAACAATCCGCAGGCCATCGCACTGCTCAACTCCCTTGGATACAGCAGCGTCGGCGAATTCTCGACCCGTTATGCCGAGCCCATTCTTGCCGTTGATGCCCTGTTGGGAGTCAAGTACGCCATCGCCGAGCACGCGCCTTCGGGATACGCGGCAATGACTGAAATAGCCGATACAGCAAGTGCGGTGTACGAGAACCCCTATGCGCTCAGCGTTGGTGTCATGACATCCAATGACATTCAAAACTGCACGTTGAAGGGCGAGAACCCCTTCGAAAAGCAAAACGACCTCTACAGCAAAATCCTGGGCCGCGAGGTAATGCTCTATACCAAAATCGAGGCCAAAAACACGGAGGATGACGAGAACTTAAGGCAGTGGAACGCCACCGTGCCGTCGGGTTCCATCGGGTATCTCTACATCAACAAAGATGCGACCGCCGGCAGTTATTGGCCCGTCACCCTTACCATCGACCAGCGAACGATCGGAAACGAGGCCTGGAGATTCGACAATAATATCCGCCAGATTGCGGATGCATCGGACTCCCCGAGCCAGCATACGGTGTCAATCGGAGTCGCAGAGGGCTATACAGACATGCCCCAAGACAATGAGCCGGTCTTTTACGCCCTCAATCTGGACGTTTTCGAGCAGATTATTAACGAGCTTAAGATGAGCGAATTTGTTCCGACGGTTTTTGAGGACGGAAGGATCGAAGGCGAGTATACCGCCAAGGATGACGGCAACCTACTGCTGAGCGTTCCGTACGATGAGGGCTGGAACGTAACGGCAAACGGAACCGCCACAGAACTAACGCCCGCCGCCGATAAGGGCTTGTCATCCCTGAACATGCAGAAAGGCGCGAATAGGATCGTGATGACCTACAAGACTCCGGGCGCCCTTGCGGGGCTTGCAGTGAGTCTGGCGACCGCCGCCGCCCTTGTTGCAGCGGGGCTATTCACCAGGCAAAAGAAAAGCCGCCGTTAAAGAACGGCGGCTTTTACTCTCGAAAAGTTAATAGCGGCTAGAGCGTCTTGAGGTACTCCCCCAGCTCTTCCTCCCAGTCGGGCATGTGGAACCCGACCGACTCGAGTTTGGACAGGTCGAGCGCGGAGTGGACCGGGCGCGGGGCGACGGGGCCGGCGGCATTCGCGTAGTAGTCGGCGGTCGACACCGGCACGACCTTGTCGCCATTGCCGTTGGCGGCCTCGAAGACGGCGCGGGCGATGTCCGCCCAGGACCTCACGGCACCGGAGCCGGTGCAGTCGTAGGTACCGTAGGGGGCGTGCGAGCCCAGCACGTGGAAGATGGCCTCGGCCATGTCGCGCGTGAAGGTCAGGCGTCCCAGCTGGTCGTCCACGACGGTGACCTTGTCCAGCTTGTCCTCGGGGTCGGCGACGCGGTCGGAGAGGCCCTTCATGGTCTTGACGAAGTTGTGGCCTTCGCCGATGACCCAGGAGCTGCGCATGACGTAGTGGCGCGGGCACCCGGCCACGGCGATGTCGCCGGCGGCCTTCGTCTGGCCGTAGACGGACAGCGGGCTGAATGGCTCCTCCTCGTCATGCACCTCCTCGGTGCCGTCGAAGACGTAGTCGGAGGACACGTGCACGAGCGTGATCCCGTGCCCGGCGCAGGTGCGTGCGAGAAGCGCGGGCCCCGTCGCGTTGGCCTTCCAGGCGGTCACGCGGCCCTCGGGGGTCTCCGCTTTATCCACGGCCGTGTAGGCGCCGCAGTTGATCACGGTGCCGTAGAGCGACCAGTCGTACTGCGAATAGGCGTCCGGGTCGGACATGTCGAAAGTGTCGATGTCGCAGAAGTCGAAGTCCTTCGCCACACCGCGCTCCTCGGCCAGCGCGCGCACCGCGCGGCCCAGCTGGCCGTTGCAGCCGGTGACGAGGGTGCGCCTGGGAGCCATCGGGACGACGTCGGCGAGCATCGGGTGGTTGAGGTCGGCCTCGGAGACGGTGGCCTCGGCCAGCGGGATCGGCCACTCGATGGCGAGCTCGGGGTCGGCGAGGTTCACGAAGGTGTAGGTCCTCTTCAGCTCGAGGGACCAGTGGGCGTCCACCAGGTAGGTGTAGGCGGTGCCGTCCTCCAGGGCCTGGAAGGAGTTGCCCACGCCGCGCGGGACGTAGATGGCCTTACTCGGGTCGAGCGTGCAGGTGAACACCTTCCCGTAGGTGGCGCTGCCCTCGCGCAGGTCGACCCAGGCGCCGAAGACCGAGCCTCGGGCCACCGAGATGAACTTGTCCCAGGGCTCGGCGTGGATGCCGCGGGTGACGCCGCGGCTGTCGTTGTAGGAGATGTTGTTCTGGACGACCCTGAGGTCCGGGATGCCCAGGGCGGTCATCTTGGCGCGCTGCCAGTTCTCCTTGAACCAGCCGCGCGAGTCGCCGTGGA